>JBDHVF010000598.1:0-5523 GCA_039809605.1 Polyangiales bacterium
CGGCGGAGGCGGCGGCGGCGGCGGTGGCGGCGCGCGGCGTCGTCTCACGGGCGCGGTGCGTCGCGCGGGCGGGCGCCTCGGCTGCGCGTCGGAGGTCGCGGCGGCGCAGAGGCCCGCGAGGCAGAGGCACACGCCGAGCACGTGCGCGCGCGAAGGGATCGGTCGAGGGGGCTTGAGCAACGGAGCGCCTGTCCTGCCGCGCGGCGAAGGGTCGTCGCGGCGCGGCGGATTGTGCAGGAGGCGCGCAGGCGATGACAACGCGCAGCGCCCGTGTGCAGGGTGGCGGGAAGATTACCGGCGCTGGAGCTGCCCGCGGATCTCGCCGCCGGGGTTCGCCGTCGAGTGCACGTTGGCGTACTCGCCGCCCGCGTCGAGCGCCGCGAAGAACGCGTCGGGCATCGTGGCGGGCACGTCGCCCACGCCGCGCAGCAC
Organism: Polyangiales bacterium; assembly: GCA_039809605.1. GTDB lineage: Bacteria > Myxococcota_A > Polyangia > Polyangiales > CAISKJ01. The sequence goes on from JBDHVF010000598.1 coordinate 433, forward strand.
GTTGCCGCCGACGAGGGTGAGCGGCACGTCGACGCCGCCGTTGACGCCCGCGGCGCCGCGGTGCAGGTGCGCGGCGCTCGGCGTGATGTTCGCGAGCGAGCCCTCGTACGTGAGCCGCTGATGGTCGTTCGAGAGGATCACCGCGAGCACGCCCGAGGCCGTCGTGGTCACGGGCGGAACCTCGTTCGCGCCGCTGAGCGTGGTGGTGTAGAGCACCTCGCCGGGCCGCAGGAGCTGCCCGCGCAGCGCGCCCATGGGCGCGGCGGCGGTGTGCACGTTCACGTACCAGCGCCCCGTGAAGAGGTCGGTCATCACCGCCGCGGGCGCCACCGTGCGCGTGCCCGAGAAGGTCATCGCGGTGCCCGCGAGGTCGACAGTCACCGGCCCGCTCACGCCGCCGGGGCCCGTGTGGATGTGCGCCATCGTCGGCGTCACCGGGCTGCGCACGATGTAGCGGATGCTCTCGTTTCCGTCGGCGAGGAGCACCTGCGCGAGGCCCGTGGCGTCGCCCGCCACGGGGGGCACCTCCTGTGCGCCGGTGAGCCGCGCGACCCACACGCGCTCGCCGGGTCGCACGATCTGTCCGCGGATCTCGCCGCCCGCGTGCGACGCCGTGTGCAGGTTGACGTAGAGCCGCCCCTCTTCGAGCGCGGTCGCCTGCGTCGCGGTGAGCGTCACCATGCCGGTCATCGGGCTCGGCCCCGCGGTGAGCGGAACCTCGACGCCGCCCGACTCGCCCGCGAGCCCGAGGTGCAGGTGCGCGCCGGTCACCGTCGGGAGCGTGTGCATGATCGTGTACGTGAGCCGCGAGCGGTCGCCCGAGAGCGTGAACGTGGCCGTGCCGCTGGCCGTGGAGTCGTAGACGGCAGGCACCTCCTGGGCGCCCTGGAGCGTCGCCGCGAACATGAGCGGCGCGCCGGCGTCCGCGGAAGGCATGTCGACGGGCACGTCGGGCGCTGCGTCGGGCGCTGCGTCGGGGCCGACATCGGGCGCTGCATCGGGCGCCGCATCGGGGCCGACATCGGGCGTCGCGTCGGGCGTCGCATCGGGGCCGACATCGGGCGTGGCGTCGGGCGTGGCGTCGGGCGCTGCGTCGACCCTCGCATCGGGCTGCGCGCCATCGGGCGCTGCGTCCATCGTCGCGTCGGGCGCGGCGTCGGGCTGCGCGCCGTCGGGCGCCGCGTCCGTGATCACGTCGGGCTGGGTGACGTCCTGCGTGCCGCCGTCGGTGGGCGCAGGCGTCTCGTCGCCGCAGCCCGAGAGCGCCGCCGCGAGCGACAGCGCAGGGATAAGGAACCATCGCGTGGTCTTCATGGGTGCCTCCCGTGGAGTTCGTCGCCCCGCCGGCGCAGCCGACGCGCGCGACGAGCCGCGACGGTAGCACCGGCGCCGCACCCGTTGGAGGGATTCTGCGCACCGCCCGCAGGCGCCTCGCTCAGCGGATCACGCGGAGGTGCTCGTCGTGGGTGTCGATCTCGACGCGCCGGACCATCAGCTCGCCGCGCGCGATGCGCGACGCGATGGCCGGGCGCGCGAGGAACTCCTGCACCCTTCGCTCGCGCTCGGTCACGCCTTCGACGAGGTGGGGGTAGAGCCCCCTGCGCTCGGGGTCGCGCGCCACGCGCTCGGCCGCGCAGTCGGTGTGCGTCGTCAGCACCACGAGGCGTACGCCGTTCTCGACCGCGAGCTCGAGCATCTCCTCCTCGCGCGCGCTCATCACCGAGCCCGCCGTGCGGATCACGTAGTAGTAGCGGCGCGTGTCGCCCGCGAGCTCGTTGGTGTCGATGCGCGCGTCCATGCACACGACCATCGCCACCACGGGGTGATAGCGCGCCCGCGGGAACTCCGAGCGCACCTCCGACGCCAGCGCGTTCTGCCGGAGGAACTCCTGCCACACGGCCGCGGGGGGCATCTCGTGCCCGCCGTGCTTGAAGTCGAAGCGCGCGAGGTCGTCTTGCATGCGGTAGCCCGCGTTGACGAGCGCGCCGCCCGTCACGAACCGCGCGCGCTCGCTCGCTGCGAACAACGAACCCGCCACCAAGGCCACCGCGCCGAACAGCGCCCACCTGTGTGAACTCATGAAAGCCGGAGATGCACGGCCCGCACCTCGCCGCGGGCCGCGATTTCAAGCCGCGCCGCGAGACGTCCCGCGCACGCCACGGCCAGCCGGTGCACCGGGTGCCGCGCGCCCTTCGCGCGGCGGAGTTCTGGCGCTAGACTCCGCGCGTGTCGGTCTTCGTCAAGGTCAAGAAGAAGCACCGTGGTGTCACCCGGGCCGGGCAGAACGAGCGCTCGCTCGGCTTCGTGCCGGTGCTCATCATGACGCTGATCTACGTGATCTGTACGCAGTTCGCCGACGAGATCGGCCCCATCACCTCGGCGCCGGGCTTCTATCGCTTGAACCAGCGCAAGCCCATGCGCGGCTGCATCATGCCGCGCGCGAGCCAGTAGGGGTCACGGGTCGCGGTAGCCGCGGTCGACCCACTTGCGGGCCGAGTCGGCCGTGAGGCGCCAGCCCGCCACCACGCGGCTGCGCGCGAGGCGCTCGCCGGCCTCGTCCCACGCCGTGAGGATCGCGTGGGGGTCGTCTTCGTCGGGCACCACGTCGAGGTCGACGCGCACCGACGCGCCCTCGGCGAGCGGCACCGTCACGCTGCGGTGGAGCATCGCGCGCCGCTGCTGCGCGTGCCGCTGGAGCACCTCGCTCGCGGTCTTCACCAGCGTGGCGAAGGCCGTCTGGTCGAGGGGCTTGGGGTTCTTCTTGTCGCGCCCCATGGTCCACGGGCCCACCAGCGCGGGCTCGGGGTCGCCGTCGCGCGTCATCTCGACGGCCCAGCCGTCGTCGTCGATGTTCTTGATCACCCGCGCCGTCCAGCCGTCGGCCCGCCACAGGCGCGGGTCCTGGTCCTCGGGGCGCATCGGGCGGCGGAGCGTAACCTCGGCGTCGGTGTCTTCCACGGTGCTGTTCCTCGTGGTGGCACCCTGTACCCGACCCGTGGGGGGTGTCCAGCGACGCGAGCGCCGTGCGTGACGTAGGCTGTCACCCCTCGCTCCGACGCGGCGCGTCTATGCGTTCTCGCGCGCTCGCCGCCGCGCGCATCGGCTAGAGTCGCGCGCCGTGCAGATCGCAGGCAGGCCTCTGAAGTACTGGGTCGGGCGCGCGACGCTCGACCTGCTCGGGTGGGACGTCGAGGGCGCGGCGCCCGACGCGCCGAAGTACGTGATCATCGCGGCGCCGCACACGACCAACTGGGACCTGCCCGTGACGCTCGGCGTGGCGTGGGTGCTGGGCATCGACGCGAGCTTCGCGGCCAAGCACACGCTCTTCGAGGGGCCCTTCGGGTGGTTCTTCCGCGCGCTCGGGGGGGTGCCCATCGACCGCCGCGCGAAGCTCGATCAGGTGCAGCAGCTCGTCGAGATGTTCCGCGCGCGCGAGCGCATGGTGCTGGTGATCGCCCCCGAAGGCACGCGCGGCGCCACGGGGTATTGGAAGTCGGGCTTCTACTGGGTGGCCCGCGGCGCGAGGGTGCCCATCGCGCTCGGCTACCTCGATTACAGGCGCAAGCGCGGCGGCGTGGGCGACGCGTTCGTGCCCGGCGAGAGCCTCGACGACGACGTGGAGCGCATCCGGCGGTTCTATTCCACGGTGACCGCGAAGCACCCCGAGCGCTTCACCAACATCCGCTTCAGGCCCGAGGGAGAGCGCAGCGAGCGCGACCGGGCGCGCGAGTACGACGAGCGCGCGAGGCGCGCGCCGAGGCGCATGTGGGGTTTGCTTCCGGCGTGGGGTCGGAAGTAGTCTCCGCGGCCCATATGGCGACCAGCACCCCGACCCTTCGAATGATCCGTGACCAGATCGAGCAGATCGGCGCCGAGTACGACGCGCGCTTCGCGGGGCAGTCCCGCGTCACGCGCGACCTCTCGGTGCTCAACGACCTGACGAGCCGCATGAAGCGCGCCCAGCAGGACCTCGAGCGCATCCAGCGCAACGTGCCCGCGTCGGAGTTCGGTCAGCTCCGCGACACCATCCGCCAGAGCCTCCAGATCTACGAGAACGAGCGCAAGGAGATCATGCGCGTGAAGAGCCTGGGGCCCGACTTCGAGGACTTCGACGCCCTGCGCACGCAGGCCAACCTCGTGTTCGCGACCTACCACCGCCACTTCGCGGGCAAGGGCCGCAACACCCGCGACCTCGGCCTGCTCGCCGAGATGATCGACGACCTCGAGCGCATCCGCGACGCCATGAAGGAGCTCGAGGGCTCCATCCCCTCGGGCCACGGCACGCGCGAGGACATCGAGCTCGTGTCGCAGAACATCCAGATGTACGTGACCGAGCGCGGCGAGATCGTCGAGGCGCGCGGCGCGGGCACGCCCGAGGAGCAGGCCAGCGCCCTCGCCGACAGCGCCAACGCGCAGTTTCGCCTCTACGACGTGCACTTCGCGGGCAAGTCGCGGCTCACGCGCAGGCCCGCGCTCCTCCAGCGCATGATCGACAACCTCACGCAGATTCAGGACCGCATGAAGACCCTGCGCGACCAGGGCCTGCGCACCGAGTACAACGACCAGAACATCCAGATCGTCGAGGAGAGCCTCGGCACCTACCGCAACGAGCTCGAGGAGATCCGCAAGGCGCGTCAGACCGCGCGCTTCGCCGACCTGCAGGGCATGCTCGGCGGCGCGGCCAACGAGGTCTTCAAGCGCTACGCCGACAACTTCGCCGGGCAGGACCGCCGCACGCGCAGCCTCCAGATGCTCAGCGAGATCTGCGACGAGCTCTCGGAGATCGGCCGCCAGATGTGGGACCTCGGCCGCGCCGAGCCCTCGGAGATGAACGACCGCAACCTCCAGATCGTCACCGAGCAGCGCGTGATGTTCGAGCGCGAGTACACCGCGATCGAAGACGCCATCGCCGGCCGCGCGCAGCCCTCCCGCTGACCCCCGCGCGCGGGCGGTGGGGGTGTGTTTCCGATCGTGCTCACGGCGCCCGGAGATCCGCCGATTGGCATGAAGCCGACGCAGCGCGTACGAGGGCGTGGCCGTCGTCCGAGTGCGTGATCATCGCCGCCCGGGGTACGCCGGAGTCCATGAGGT
>JBDHVF010000599.1:0-5522 GCA_039809605.1 Polyangiales bacterium
GACCTCGGCCCCGAGCGCCCCGCGTTCGACGTGGCCCCGCTCGACCGCCCCGCGAACGACGCGGGCGACGCGTCGGACTCGGCCCCCGTCGACGCGGGCCCGCCGCGGTGCGCGCCCTCGATCGACAGCGACGGCGACGGGCTCTCGAACGCCGACGAGTGCGCGCTCGGCACCGACCCCTTCACCGCGGACTCGGACCGCGACGGCGTGCTCGACGGGCAGGAGGTGGCCTACCCCCGCGGGTGCCTCTCGCCCTCGTCGGCGACGCAGCGGCGACCGCCGCCCGTGTGCAGGGCCGACGCCGACTGCCGCGCGGGCGAGCGCTGCGTGGGGCTCGATCCCCGCGCGAGGGACACCGACGGCGACGGCGTCGACGACGGGCTCGAGGACCGCAACCTCGACGGGATGATCGACGCCGCGCACGGCGAGACCGACCCCCGCCTCGCGGACACCGACGGCGACGGGCGCAGCGACGGCATGGGCGGGCTCGAGATCTGCCGGCCCTCGGGCCTCGCGACGGTGACCCAGCTCGGGCTGCCGATGTCCGAGGTGCAGGTGGGCTTCGACCCGCGGTGGACCGCCGCGCGCCGCGCCACGGGCTCGATGATGCGCTCGGGCGTGATGCTCGAAGACCCGGCCGCGAACCTCGCCGGCGCGGCGTTCAACGTGCCGACCACGGGGGACATCAGGGCCGAGGCGACGCGCGTCGAGACCATCGTGCAGGCGGGCCTGGGCGCGGGCGTCTCGCCCGTGATCGTCGGGCGCGCGTTCACGACGCACGAGATGAACGAGGCCGTGACGTCGACCTACCGCGTGGCGCGCGCGGCGAGCGCGAGCGGGCTGCGCGACGCCGTGGCGGTGCCCATGCTGGGCGCGGCCGTCTCCCCCGCGCCGGCGCCCGTGGGCGTGGCGAGCGAGTTCCTCGTCGACGTGACGACGGTGCGTCGCACGATGGGCACGCTCGGCCGCGGCACCACCGACGTGATGGTCACCGTGGCGCCGCGCGCCGCGTACGAGGACCCCGCGCTCGACACGGCCATTCGCTCGAACGACCTGGTGAACGCCACGAGCATGGCGCCCATCGACCGCGGCCTCGGCGCCAACTGCCAGGTGTTCCGCGCGACGCGCACGGCGACGGCCGACTTCGTCTGGACGGTCGACACGTCGGGCTCGATGAGCGACGACCAGGAGCGCCTCGGCCGCACGGCCACGCAGTTCTTCACGCGCCTGCGCGCCGCCGGCGTCGACTTTCGCGTCGGCGTGCTCACCGCGGGCTCGACCTCGCTCAACCTCGACTCGCCGGGCTTCACGTGGATCTCGGGCGCCGACCCCGCGGGCGCCCGCACGCTCTGCGAGACCGTCACCTACGGCGCGTGCCCCACCTCGCCGGGCGAGCGCCTCGCGCCCTACCCCTTCTCGGGCGGCAGCGAGGAGCCCACGGCCGCGGCCATCCTCGCGCACCACGAGTTCACCCGCCGCGCGCGCGCGGGCGAGACCAACCGCCGCTTCCGCGAGGGCGCGCTCGTGGCGACCTTTCACGTGACCGACGAGCCCGGCTCGAACGACTTCACCCGGTACTTCAACCACACGAGCGACCCGCAGGCGATGACCCCGTGGGGCACCTCGTACAACGCCGCGACGCTCAACAACATCATCGCCTACTTTCGCCGCAACAGCGTGCTCACGTTCGGGCTCGTGCCCCTCAGCGCCACGCCCTGCGCGTCGGCGGCCGTGGCCGACCTGCCCCGCTGCGTGATCGAGGGCAACCGCGGCGCGGTGATCCCCATCGCCACGGCCACCGACGCCGAGGTCTCGTCGGCGATGATGCGCATCGTCGAGGCCGTCGCGGGCGCGTCGTCGCCCTTCGTGCTCGAGCGCACGCCCATCACCAGCACCATCAAGGTCCGCGTGCGCGGCCGCGACGTGCCCCGCTCGCGCAGCAGCGGCTTCGACTACGACGGCGCCTCGCGCTCGATCGTGATCTACGGCGACGCGTACCGCCCCGCGACGGGCGACGAGGTCGCGGTCTCGTACCGCCTCTGGCAGCCGTGCCCGGCGTCGGGCGCCGCGTGCGCGACCGACTCGGACTGCTGCGCGCCGCAGACCTGCCGCGAGCGCCGCTGCTCGCCGCCGTGCCGCCCCGCGGGCTCGATGTGCTCGGCCGACGCCGACTGCTGCGCGCCCAACGCGTGCATCGCGGGCGTCTGCGCGCCGAGGCCCATGTGCGTGGCCTCGGGCGGCCGCTGCACGCCGGGGTCGACCGGCGAGTGCTGCCCGCCCGACATGTGCATCGACGGCGCGTGCGGCCAGTGCCGCGGCGTCGACGAGGCGTGCGCGCGCGACTCCGACTGCTGCAACGGCTCGACGTGCGCGATGGGCCGGTGCAGCTGCCGCCCGACCGCGGGCCGCTGCACCACGCCGCGCGACTGCTGCTCGCGGTACTGCATCGACGGCCAGTGCGGGCCCGGTTGACGCTGGCGACGCCCGTCCGTCGCCCGCGCCGACTACACCTCGCGGAAGGCCTCGCGCGCCGCGGCGAGCGTGGCCTCGACCACCTCGTCGTCGTGCGTGATCGAGTGGAACGCCGCCTCCCACTGCGACGGCGGGAGGTACACCCCGCGGCGCAGCATCGCCTGGTGCCAGCGCGCGAAGGCGCGCGTGTCGGCCTTCGAAGCCGTGTCCCAGTCGGTCACCTCGGCGACGCCGAAGAAGACCGTCCACATCGCGCCCACGCGCTGCACGCGCGCGGGCACGCCGGCCCTGGCCGCGGCGTCGCGCAGGCCCTCTTCGAGCGCCGCGCCCGTGCGCTCGAGCGCCTCGTAGACGTCCGGGCGGCGCAGCTCGGCGAGCGTCGCGAGGCCCGCCGCGGTGGCCACGGGGTTGCCGCTGAGCGTGCCGGCCTGGTAGACCGGGCCGAGGGGCGCGAGCTTCGACATCACGTCGCGGCGCCCGCCGAAGGCCGCGAGGGGCAGGCCGCCGCCCACGACCTTGCCCATGGTCGTGAGGTCGGGCCGCAGCCCGTAGCGCCCCTGCGCGCCCGTGAGCCCGAGGCGAAAGCCCGTCATCACCTCGTCGACGACGAAGAGCGCGCCGTGCTTCGCGCACAGGGCCGCGAGCCCTTGCAGAAAGCCCTCGCGCGGCGGCACGCAGCCCATGTTGCCCACCACGGGCTCGACGATCACCGCGGCGACGCTCGGGCCCTCGGCTTCGAAGATGCGCTCGACGCCCGCGAGGTCGTTGTAGCGCGCGGTGAGCGTGTTGCGCGCGGTGTCGGCGGGCACGCCCGCGCTGTCGGGCACGCCGAAGGTGGCCGCGCCGCTGCCGGCCTTCACCAGCAGAAAGTCGGCGTGGCCGTGGTAGCAGCCCTCGAACTTCAGCACCTTGTCGCGGCCCGTGAAGCCGCGCGCGAGGCGCAGCGCGCTCATGCACGCCTCGGTGCCGCTCGAGCAGAGGCGCACCATCTCGACCGAGGGCAGCGCCTCGCAGATCGCCTCGGCGAAGAGCACCTCGCGCTCGGTCGGCGCGCCGAAGCTCGTGCCGAGCGCGGCGGCCTCGGCGATGGCCTTCACCACCGCGGGCCGCGCGTGGCCGAGCACCATGGGCCCCCACGAGCCCACGTAGTCGATGTAGCGCGTGCCGTCGGCGCCCCACACGTACGGGCCCTCGCCGCGCGCGATGTAGATCGGCTCGCCGCCCACCGCGCGGAACGCGCGCACGGGGGAGTTCACGCCGCCGGGGATCCGCTGCTGCGCCCTGGCGTGCAGGGCCTTCGAACGCTCGTCTGCCATCGTCGTCTCCTCGCACGGGGCGCAATACCGCCGCGGGGCGCCGGCGTCCATGGGGTCGTGCGCGGGGCGGTGACGGGCGTCAGGGCGTGCGGGCCCGCGCGTTGGCGCGCGGGGCGGGCGCGGTGGAGTAGACCGCGACCTGGAGCGAGTGGGCCGCGTCGGGCAGCGCGCCGCGCAGCACGAGGTGGGGCATGGTCATCGTCGTCGCGCCGTATTGCAGCGCGGGGTTGGCGAACACGCCGCGGGCGAAGCCCACGGGGGTGTTGCCCTCGGCGGCGCGGGCCTCGACCGAGTCGAGGGTGAAGGGCGCGCACGGGGGCTGCGAGCAGAGGTTCTGCACCGTGATCTGCACCTCGATCGAGGTCGCGTCGAGCGGGCGCGCGGTGAGCGAGGCCCACCCGAGCGCGGGGCCGCCGGTCGAGTCGCGCATGGGCACGCGCGCGCTCCACGCGGCGCCCTCGCTCGAGCCGTCGTCGTCGCCCGCGTCCGCGGTGTCGGCGGGCGCGCCCGCGTCGCCCTGGCCGGCGCCCACCTGCGCGAGCAGCGCGCCGTCGCCGTCGAGGGTGAGCGACACCGCGGCGGTCGACACGCCGCCGAGGGTCGCGGTGGTCGACCACGCGCCGGGCGAGAGGAAGGTCGAGCCGTACACCCGCCACGCGCCGGGGCCGAAGCCTTCGAGGGTCTGGGTGGGGGAGCCGTCCCACCGCACGAGGCGCACGGGGCGGGGGTCGTCGCCGCACACGACGGCGAGCCACACGTCGGCGGTGCGCGACGCGAGGGCGGGGGCGAGCGAGACCGAGACGCGCAATCGCCCGGCGCCGCTGTTGGCGCAGGGCGTCGTCGACGCGTCGACGGGCGGGGCCGCGGGCGCGTCGACCGACGCGTCGTGCGGCCGCGGCTCTGCGTCGGGCAGGTCCGCGGGCTGGAGGCAGCCGGCGCACGTCAGGGCGAGGACGCCCGCCGCGGCGCACGGCGCGAGAAGGGTACGAAAAAGCATGGGGTGATATATAGCAACCAATCGCGCGAGCGCCTACTCCACGGGGCCCGACGGCGCCGGAGGGGGCGACCGCGGGCGCACGCGGCTGCTGGTCTCTTCGACGAGCACGAGGCGCTGGCCCTGGAGGCGGTACGTTCTGCGAACCACGAAGGGCGGCGCCGTTCCGCCGGGGCCGGGGCGCCCGGGCTGCACCTGCACGTAGAGGTCGCGCGGCAGGAGCAGGGCCTCGTCGACGACCCACTCGCCCACGCGCACGGCGCCCGTGGCGTCGTCGGTGCCGCCGAGGGCGATGTCGTCGCTCAGGGCGCGGAGGGTGCCGTCGTCGTCGAGGTGATAGACCCGCAGGGCGGGGTCGCGGGCCTCGTCGCCCTCCTCCGACTCGCTCGCGAAGGTGACGACGACCTCGCGCGGCTCGCGGGTCATCATCGCGCACGACGCGGCCGAGGCGCGCGTGAGCCTGCACGCGCCGGGGCGCGCGCCGTCGACGATGGGCTCGCGGCCCGCGACGCTCCAGCGGTTGTGGGCGAGGCGCATGCCCACGAGCCAGACGTTGCCGCAGGCCGTGGTGAGCAGCACGGCGGCCGCCGAGCCCGCGTGCGCGGCCACCGACGACGCGCGCACGCGGTCGTCGGGCGCGGCGTCGCCCGTGACCTCCCTCGCGCCGTCGGACCGTGCGAGCGTGACGCCCATCGCCTCGGCCGCGCGCCGCCCCGCGTCGCCGCCTTCGACGAGGCCGC
>JBDHVF010000600.1:0-5491 GCA_039809605.1 Polyangiales bacterium
CGGTGAAACCGAGCCCATGGAGCCGACGCCGAACTCCGGCGCGAGCGCCGCGTATCACACGCGTCGGGCCACCGCTCCAGAGCGGGGCGGCGGCGGGTACGGGTGCGGGGCGCTGCGTCAGCGGCAGCAGGGCACGGGCTGGCCGTTGCAGAGCGTCTGCCAGGGGGTGCCGCTCCATCCGCTCGGGCACTGGTAGCAGAGGTAGTACCAGCCGTAGCCCGACTGGTAGCGCGCGCCGTCGTTGACGATGATGTGGGCGACCATGCGCGCGCAGATGGCGGCGTGCTGCGCGAGGCGGTCGACCTCGGCCTGCGTGCACTGGTGCGAGCCCGCGTAGGCCGCCGCGCAGGCGGCGTTGTGCTCGGCGAAGGGGTCGGCGTGCATGTAGAGGTTGCCGACGTTCACAGTGCCCACGAAGGTGCCCGACGCGCAGGCGCCCGCCGTGCAGGTCGAGCCCGACGCGCAGGCGCGCCCGCACATCCCGCAGTGGGCGTTGGTGGTGTTGAGGTTGGTCTCGCAGCCGTTGGCGGCGCTGCCGTCGCAGTCGCCGAAGCCCGACGCGCAGGCGTACCCGCAGCGCCCCATGGCGCACGTGGCCGTGGCGTTGGCGCGCGCCGGGCACGCGGTGGTGCAGCCGCCGCAGCTCGTCACGTCGCTCTGGAGGTTCCTGCACGAGCCGCCGCAGGCGGTGAGGCCCGCCGGGCAGGCCATCACGCACGCGCCCATCGCGCAGTACTCCAGCGGCCCGCACGCGTGGTCGCAGGCGCCGCAGTGGTTGCGGTCGTTCTGCGTGTCGTGGCACGCCCCCGCGCACACCGAGATGCCGACGCCGCACGCGAGCGCGCAGGCGCCGCGCACGCAGTCCTGGCCCGAGGGGCACGCCGTTCCGCACGCGCCGCAGTTCGCGCGGTCGGTCTGCGTGTCGACGCAGGCCCCGGCGCACGCCGCCTGCCCCGGCGGGCACGAGATGCGGCACGCCCCCGCGGCGCAGATCTCCCCTTCGCCGCACGCGTGGCCGCACGCGCCGCAGTGGGCGCGGTCGGTCTGCGTGTCACGGCACGAGCCCGCGCAGTCGGTCAGCCCCGCCGCGCAGGTCGTCTCGCAGCGGCCCGCGCTGCACACCTGGCCCGCGGGGCAGCGATTGTCGCAGCGGCCGCAGTGGGCGATGTCGGTCTGCGCGTCGCGGCACACGCCGCCGCACACCACGAGCCCCACGCTGCACGCCGGCGCGCACTCGCCCGCGCTGCACTGCTGCCCCGCGGGGCACGCGCGCCCGCACGCGCCGCAGTGGTTGTTGTCGGTCTGCGTGTCGCGGCACACGCCCGAGCACTCGGTCAGCGGCGCGCCGCAGGTCACCTGGCACTCGCCCGCGCTGCACACCTGCCCCGCGGGGCACGCGCGCCCGCACATGCCGCAGTGGGCGCGGTCGGTCTGCGTGTCACGGCAGACGCCCGAGCACTCGGTCTGCCCCGTCACGCAGCTCACCTGGCACGCGCCGCCGGCGCACACCTGGCCCGCGCCGCACGCGTGGCCGCACGCGCCGCAGTTCGCGCGGTCGGTCTGCGTGTCACGGCACGAGCCCGCGCAGTCGGTCAGGCCCGCCGCGCACGAGAGCTCGCAGCGGCCCGCGCTGCACACGCGGCCGGCGGCGCAGGCGTTGTCGCACACGCCGCAGTGGGCGCGGTCGGTCTGCGTGTCACGGCAGGTCGCGCCGCAGGCCGTCTCCCCCTCGGGGCACGACACCACGCACCGGCCCGACGTGCACACCTGACCGGCGCCGCACGCGTTGCCACACGCGCCGCAGTTCGCGCGGTCGGTCTGCGTGTCACGGCAGGTCGCGCCGCAGGCCGTCTGCCCCTCGGGGCACGAGAGCTCGCACGCGCCCGCGTTGCAGACGTGCCCCGCGCCGCACGCGCGGCCGCACGCGCCGCAGTTCGAGCGGTCGGAGCGCAGGTCGGCGCAGTAGGCCGCGCCCGTCGACGCGTCGCCCTGCGAGGCGCCGCCGTCCACGGACGCGCCGCAGGTGGCGAGGTTCGGCGCGCAGCCGATCGCGCACGCGCCGTTCGAACACACCTCCCCCGCGCCGCACGCGCTGCCGCACGCGCCGCAGTTCGCGCGGTCGGTCTGCGGGCTCACGCACGCGCCGCCGCAGGCCATCTGCCCCGCGGGACAGCTCACGGCGCACCGGCCCGACGTGCACACCTGCCCGGCGGCGCAGGCCGTTCCGCACGCGCCGCAGTTCGCGCGGTCTTCCATGGTGTCGACGCAACGGGCGCCGCACACCGTCTGCCCGGCCCCGCAGGTGGGGCCGATGTCCGTGCCGCCGTCGGCGCTCGCGGCCGGCGAGGAGCTCTCGCACCCGAGGGCCCCGAGGCCCAGCAGGCACATCACCACGAGGCCCTGTATCCATCGCATCACGAAGCGCTCTCCTTCGCGCGCGCGGACGCCCCGCGCGGCGCGGCGAGACGGTATCGCGATCACCCTCACGTTGCGCGCGTCGCCGCCGCGGAATTCGCGCCGCGCCGAAAGGCCAGCACGCCGAGCATTCCCATGAGCCCGAGCGCGCGAGAGAGGGCGTCGACGGGGCCCTTCGCGCGGTAGCCCGCGCCGCGCGCCACGCCGTGATAGGGCGCTCGACGGAGCGAGTCGCAGAGCGCGCGGTCGCCCCAGAGGCCTCCGCGGTGGTCGATCACCACGGTGCGCCCGGCGCGCAGCGCTTCGAACGCGCCGCGCTCGGTGGCCTCGCGCGCGAAGAGCAGCGTGCGGCACACGCCGAGGGGGCTGAAGAAGTAGTAGTCCGACGCGCCGATGGCCGTGAGCCGGTGGCCCCGCGCGAGGGCGCCCTCGTAGAAGTCGACCATCTGCGACCAGTCCCAGCCGCGCCCGCGGGCGGTGCCGAAGGCGATGGGGTGCATCACCTCGGCGCCGTCGAGGCGCTCGCGCACGGGCACGAGCGCGGGCCAGAACTGGCGCACGGGGTGGGCAGCCACCACCACGGCTCCCTGCGCGTGCGCGCGGTCGATCACGAGCGAGGGGTCGCGCGTCGGGGTGACGCGGCGGCGCAGCCCGTAGGCGTGCACGTGATAGCGAGACGAGGTCACCTCCTCGCCGACGATCACGATGGGGCCGCCGAGCCTTCGCGCGAACCACCGCGCCATCAGCGCCGGGAACACCAGGTTGTGCTCGGTCACCGCGAGCACGTGCACGCCCTGGCGCCGCGCGTGGAGCACCAGGTCGAAGGGCGACAGGAACCCGTCGCCGAAGCGCGTGTGCGCGTGCATCTCGGCCTCGAGCACCACCCAGCCGTCTCGACGCACGGGGGGCGGAATGGACAGGTCGTCGCTCCACGCGCCGCCCGCGACGCCGAGCGCGAGGAGGCCCAGAGAGACCTTGAACGCGCGGCTCATGACACCAGCCCCAGCACCGGCAGGAGCGACCCCGTCGCCACGTACCACAGCGCGATCGAGCCCCCGAGCGTGACGTAGAACACGGCCGTCGCGAGGGCCGCGCGGGCGCGCGTCGCGCACGCGGCCGAGAGCAGCGCGGCCTGGATCACGGCGCCCCACGCGAGCGTCGCGACGAGCGAGAGCGGGAGCGCGCCCGTGGAGAGCAGCGCGCGGAAGGCCCTCCACGCGTCGGGCGCGACGAGGCACACGCCCGCGAGCGAGAGCAGCCACAGGAACCACGGCCCGTGCCCCGCGAGGTAGCGCGAGAACGCGGGCGCGAGCGGCGCGCGAGAGCCCCCGGCGCGCAGCGCGGCGGCCAGCGCGGCGAGCTGGAGCGCGGGCAGGAAGGCCCACGCGAGGGCCGTCCCGACGAGGTGCGCGGGCGCGAGGCGCCCCGCGGTGGTGAGCGAGACGAAGACCCCGAGCGTGAGCAGAGAGGTCGCGAGCCTCGCGGGCAGGGCCGCGCGCGCGTCGACGTCGCTCTCGCCGTCGCGGTAGAAGCGCCGCGGCGTGGTCATCGCGCGGAGCCACTCGGAGCGCCAGCCGTGAGGTGCCGCGGGCGTGTGCATCGCCGCGCGACGATACCCGCGGAGGGCCTCTGTTCGCGCCGCTCGTTGTCGACGATTGACCGCGGGCGCCCACCGGTTCATTCATCGCGCGCATGCAGATCGTGATGTTCAGCTACGGCACGCGCGGCGACGTGCAGCCCCAGCTCGCGCTCGCCGAGGCGCTCGGGGCCGCGGGCCATCGGGTGCGCGTGGGGGCGCCGACCAACCTCCGCGGGCTCGTCGAGGGGGCGGGCGTCGAGTACGCGCCGCTCTCGGGCGACTCGCAGGAGATCCTCGAGTCGGAGAACGGGCGCCGCTGGCTGGCCTCGGGCGACGTGCGCGCGTTCTTCCGCGAGATGACCAAGATCACGCGGGAGTACTACCCGCGGGTCTACCGCGACATGCTCGAGGCCGCGCGCGGCGCCGACCTCGTCGTCGGGGGCACGCTCACCGAAGACGCCTCCGCGGCCATCGCCGAGCACCTGCGCGTCCCGCTGGCGATCGTGCAGACCTTCCCCCTGGAGCCCACGCGGGCGTTCCCTTGCCCGGTGGTCACGCAGGCGGCGCTGCCGCTGGGGGCGCTCAACCTCATCACGCACAAGCTCCTCGGCCGCATGACCGTGAGCATGTACGCCCCCACGCTCGACCCGTTCCGCGAGAGCCTCGGGCTGGGGCCGCTCCGGTCCACGGTGCTCATGCGCTCGCGCGAGCTCGGCCACCCGGTGATCCAGCTCTTCAGCGGGCACGTCGTGCCCCCGTCGACCGACGTTCCGCCCAACGTGGTGCGCGCGGGCTACGTGCGCCTGCCCGCGGCGGTGCGCGAGCGGCTCGGCGAGGCCGCGCCGCCCACACACCTGGTCGACTGGCTCCCGCAGGGCGAGGCCCCGGTGTACCTCGGCTTCGGGAGCATGCCCGTCGAAGACCCGAAGGCCCTCACCGACATGGCGCTCTCGGTCGCCGAGGCGATCGACCGGCGGGTCATCATCGCGGCGGGCTGGACGCGCGCCGAAGCCCTGCGGCGCGACGCGGGCGCGCGCGCGTGCTTCGTCGACACGGTCGACCACGGGTGGGCGTTCCCTCGCTGCGCGGCGGTGGTGCACCACGGCGGCGCGGGCACCACCGCGGCGAGCCTGGAGGCGGGCGTGCCCACGGTGGTCTGCTCGGTCTTCGCCGACCAGCCCTTCTGGGGCAGCCGGGTCGAGCGCCTCGGGGTCGGCGCCCACGTGCCCTTCGCGAAGCTCGACGCCCGGAGGCTCACCGAGGCGCTTCGAACGGCCCTCTCGCGCGAGACCCGCGACCGCGCGGCGGCCCTCGGCGAGCGCCTGCGCGCCGAAGACGGCCTCGCGCGCGCGGCCGAGGTGCTCGCCGCCACGCTGCGAGCGCCCCGCGGCCAGGGCTAGACCTCCGGCGCCCACATCGACGCGAAGCGCCCGGCCTCGGCGACCCCCTGGTCGCGGAGCCAGCGCTCCGCCTCGCGGCCCGCGGCGAGGTCGTGCG
>JBDHVF010000601.1:0-5466 GCA_039809605.1 Polyangiales bacterium
TGAAGTCCCCCGCGCGCACGCGCACGACGTCGCCCGCGACGAGCGCGAGCGCGGGCACCGGCTGCCAGCGCCCGTCGCGCAGCGCGCGCGCGACCACCTGGAGCCGGTGCCGCAGCGCCGCCACCGCCGCCGACGCGCGCCGCTCCTGCATGAAGCTCAGCGCGGCGTTCACGACGAGCAGCGAGAGCGCCACCGCGAGGTCGGCGCGCTTGTGCAGCGCGAACGACAGCGCCGCGATCAGCTCGATCATCCACGCCGCGGGCCCCCAGAACTTCTTCGCGAGCGCGAGCAGGGGGCGGCTCGGCGCCTCGGGCACCTCGTTCGGCCCCCCTCGCGCGAGCCGCGCGCTCGCCTCGGCGCTCGTGAGGCCCGCGTCGGGGCTCACGCCGAGCCGCGCGGCGACGTCCGCCGCGCGCTCCTCGCTGCGCGGCGTCGGGGCGTTCGGCTCGGAGCGCGCTTCGTTCACTCGTAGCTCCCCCTGCGACCAGCGTGAGGCAGGTCGCATGGCGTCGCAACGCCCTCCGCCGCGCCGCCGACCCGTGAGCGCCCCGTGTCGTTCAGCTACGGCGAGTCCGAAGAACTCGCTGCGAGCGCGTGAGAACGCGGCGTCGCGGGGTGGCACGACCTGTGTTCGCCCGCGTCGCATGGACGAAGCCCCCGACTCCGGCAGCCGCGCCCGACGACTCCTGACGGCGCTCCGCGCGGACGCCGAGTTCCGCGCCACGTTCCTCGGCGCGATCGTGCTCCCGCTCGCGTGCGGGGTCGCGCTGCTCGCGTGGATCACGCTCTCGCTCCTGCGATCGGGGTGAGCGCGACCGAGGCGCTCCCCCGACGCGGCCGCGGTGGCGTCGCGGCGCGTCGGGGCGGTGGCGGGCGTCAGGCGGGGGTGGGGTCGCTCTCCTTCGCGGCGTTCTTGCGGCGCGTGGCGGCGGCGCGGGCCGACGCCTTCGCGCACCGAGAAGAACGCGCCGACACCGTCGCGCCTCGGACGCCTGTCGCGACGTCAAGCGCGCTTCCGCCGAGCACGGGATACATGCCTCCGACATCACGACGATGGAGCCCTCTGCCCCCCCATCGGGATGGGGTGCACTTCGGCGCGGCGTTCGGTACGATCACGACCGTGGACGCTGCACTCCTCAAGGTCATCGCCGCCCTCCCCGCCGACGAGCGCATCGAGCTCATGGAAGCGATCTGGGACGGGCTGGTCGCGAACGACGAGGCGCCTGCGATCACCGAGGCCCAGCGGCAGGAGCTCGACCGGCGACTCGACGCGATGGGCCGCGACCCCGGGCAGAACCTCTCGTGGGATGAGGTTCGCGCTCGGATCCGCGGCCGATGACGACGGTGCGGTTCCGGCCCGAGGTCGTCGACGACCTCGCCGCCGCGTCGGACTGGTACGAACAGAAACGCAGCGGCCTGGGGGACGACTTCCTCACCGCGGTCGAACGCTGCACCGAGCGGGTCGCCGCCACCCCCTCGCTCTTCGCGACCGTTCATCGCAACGTTCGTCGAGCCCTGCTGGTGCGCTTCCCGTACGCGGTCTTCTTCGTCGTCGACGAGAGCGTTGTCACGATCCTCGCCGTTCTGCACGTGCGACGCGACCCCGACCTCTGGCGACGCCGCACGTAGGCCGTGCGTGACCGCGGGAGCATGCCCGTCGTAGCGTCTCCCCATGCGGCGTCGCCACGTCGTGGTCCTCGTGGTCCTCGTGGTTCTCGCGCGCGGGCCTACGTCGACCGTGGCCTCACCGGAGCGCGGACGCGCCCCTGCTCGCGGGTGTGCCGAGCGAGCGCTCGCGACGTCACGTCGCGCGTCAACTGCATCATCAACGCCCTTGGCCTGGAGGGTGCTGTCCGCGCCCACGGCTACCTCGGGCTCGCGGAGATGGCGACGGGCCCCGGTGGCGACGTCACGCAGACGATGAGGACGTACGTCCGACGCTTCCCTTCCTCGCCCCTCGCGTCGCACTGGAGCGAGTACCTCCGGTAGACAGAGCTCCGCGGAGGCGTCTGCGGCCCCACCAACAGGGTGCCTGTCGGTCCACGTGCACACGGCTGCCGCTGCGCTCGGGTCAGAGCGCGTTGGCCGCGCCGTCACCCGCGCCCCATGGATCGCGGCCTCAGCGCGCCCACCCCTTCGCGCGGAGCAGCGCCTCGACGCGCGCCCTCACCTCGTCGCGGATCTCGCGCACCCGCTCGACGCGCTTGCCCTTCGGGTCTTCGAGCGGCCAGTCGTCGCGCTCCAGGCCCGGCGCCACGGGGCACGCCTCGCCGCAGCCCATGGTGACGAGCATCTGCGCGCCCCGCGCGAGCTCCTCGGTGAGCCTCTGCGGGCGCGCGTCGCCGAGGTCGACGCCCGCCTCGCGCATCACCGCGACGACCTCGGGGTGCACGCGGTCGCCGGGCGCGGTGCCCGCCGAGACGGCGCGCGCCCTCGCGGGGTCGGCCAGCGCGTTGAAGAGCGCGGCGGCCATCTGCGAGCGGCCGGCGTTGTGAACGCAGGCGAAGATCACGGTGTACACGACGGAGCCTCCGGGGCGTTGGCGCCGAAGTATCGCCGCCTGGCCCACAGCGCGACGTTGACGAGCCCGATGAGCACGGGCACCTCGACGAGCGGGCCGATCACGGCCGCGAACGCGGCGCCGCTGTGGATGCCGAAGCTCGCGATGGCGACGGCGATGGCGAGTTCGAAGTTGTTCGACGCGGCCGTGAACGAGAGCGTGGCCGACTGCTCGTAGCTGGCGCCCGCCCGTTTGCTCATGAAGAGCGACACGGCGAACATCACCGCGAAGTAGATCAGCAGCGGCAGGGCGATGCGGAGCACGTCGAGCGGGAGCCGCACGATGGCCTCGCCCTTGAGCGAGAACATCACCACGATGGTGAAGAGCAGCGAGACGAGGGTGACGGGGCCGATGCGCGGAACGAAGGCCCGCTCGTACCACTCGCGCCCCCTCGCGCGCACCAGCGCCCGCCGCGTGACGAAGCCCGCCGCGAAGGGCACGCCGAGGTAGATCGCGACGCTCCTCGCGATGTCGCCGATGCCGACGTGCACGGCGGCCCCATCGAGCCCGAGCCACGCGGGCGCGAGGGTCGCGAAGAAGTACGCGTAGACCGAGAAGAAGAGCACCTGGAAGATCGCGTTGAAGGCCACGAGGCCCGCGCAGTACTCGGCGTCGCCCTTCGCGAGGTCGTTCCACACGACCACCATGGCGATGCACCGCGCGAGGCCGATGAGGATCAGACCGAGCATGTACTCGGGCTTGTCGCGCAGAAAGAGCACCGCCAGCGCGAACATGAGCGCCGGGCCGACCACCCAGTTCTGCACGAGCGAGAGGGCCAGCACGCGCCTGTCGCGAAAGACCCGCCCCATCTCCTCGTAGCGCACCTTCGCGAGCGGCGGGTACATCATGAGAATGAGCCCGACGGCGATGGGCACCGAGGTCGTGCCGACGCTCATGCGGTTCAGGGCCGCGGGCACGCCGGGCGCGAAGGCCCCGAGCGCGACGCCGAGGGCCATCGCGAGAAAGATCCAGAGCGTCAGGTAGCGGTCGAGGAACGAGAGCCTGCCGGCGACGCCGGCCCGGGTGGAGTGCATTGCCGATCCAATCCTCTGCGCGGGCGCGAAGCGCCGTCGGTCATCGTGTATCGACGATCATTCTCACGAGCGAAGGCCCCTACAGCCCGCCCACCAGCGCCTTCAGCCGCCGCAGGGCGCGCGGCTCGATGCAGTAGCAGACGCGGGGGCCGTCGACGTCGCCCCGGATGAGCCCCGCCTCCTTGAGCACCTTGAGGTGCTGCGAGACCGTGGACTGGGCGAGCGGCAGCTCCTCCACGATGTCGCCGCAGACGCACGCGCTCCGGCGGACGAGCAGCCGCAGGATCTTCACCCGCGCGGAGTGCCCGAGGGCCTTCGCGAGCTCGGCGAGCTCCTCGTCGGCCTCGTCGCCTTCGATCGGCCGCAGGTCGGCCCGCGCGTCGGCCGGCGGGCAACATTGCGCGCCGGAGGGTGGCGTCGGCTTCATCGTAGGATTACGATAGGCCCGCCGAGCGCGCCGGTCAACGAGGCGCGCGGCGCAAGGAGAGCGAAGCGATGACGGAGCGAACGGGAGACGAGATTCGACACGAGGTGCGGGAGCACTACGCGGGCATCGCGCGCGGGGCCTCGGGCTGCTGCGCGCCCGCGGGCTGCTGCGGCGCCAACCCCGAGGCGTCGCTCGCCCTCGGCTACGGCGAAGAGGACCTCGCCGCGGTGCCCGACGGCGCGAACCTGGGCCTCGGGTGCGGCAACCCCCAGGCGATCGCGTCCCTCCGCGCGGGCGAGACGGTGCTCGACCTGGGGTCGGGCGGGGGCTTCGACTGCTTCCTCGCGGCGAAGCAGGTGGGCCCCGAGGGCAAGGTCATCGGCGTCGACATGACGCCCGAGATGATCGCGAAGGCGCGCGCGAACGCGGCGAAGCTCTCGGCGGCGAACGTCGAGTTTCGCCTCGGCGAGATCGAGCGGCTGCCCGTGGCCGACGGCGCGGTCGACGTGATCCTCTCGAACTGCGTGATCAACCTCTCGCCCGACAAGGCCGCGGTGTTCCGCGAGGCCGCGCGCGTGCTCAAGCCCGGCGGGCGCCTCGCCATCGCCGACGTCGTCGCGACCGCGCCCCTGCCCGACGCCCTGCGCGGCGAGATCGCGCTGCACGCGGGCTGCGTCGCGGGCGCGGCCACCGTCGACGAGCTCTCGTCGATGCTGCGCGCGGCCGGGCTCACCGACGTGCGCATCGAGGTCAAGCCCGAGAGCCGGGCGTTCATGCGCGACTGGTTCCCGGGCACCGGCGCCGAGAACTACGTGGCCTCGGCGACCATCGAGGCCGTGCGCCCGGGCGCGCGGGCGTGCTGCTCGCCGGGCTGCTGCTGACCCGCATCCCCTTCCCCCGCGGCGAACCCCGGGCACGGGCGCGTCTGGTACGAGCGGGCGAAGGACTCGTTCGCGACGTCACCAGTACGCGCCGAAGACCCTGCCGCGCCAGCGGCGGGGTGCGACGGAGACGTCGTCGGTATGCGCTCCGGAAGCGACCGAAGCGCCGTCGGAACGCGCTCTGGTGGCGCCGGGATCGCGCCCCGCCGCTGGCGCGGCAGGGTCTTCCGCGCGTACTGGCGACGTCGCGGTCGCTCTCCCACGGCGTACCAGACCATCGAGTAGGGACCCCCCGCTTTAGAGCGGTGGCCCGACGGGTCTGGTACGCACGCGCCCGTGCCGGAGTTCGGCGTAGCTCCATGGGCTCGGTTTCACCGCCTCACTCCGGGCAATATCGTGCGGCCGCCCCGCTTCGCGGGGCTGCACGCGGGTGTCGTCGTGACGAATGCAGGGCGTGATCTGCATGCGCTGTCCGGCACCACGGTTTGGCGACGGCACCTCTCGAGCAACGCGTAGCCCCGCGAAGCGGGGCGGCCGCACGATATTGCCCGGAGTGAGGCGGTG
>JBDHVF010000602.1:0-5459 GCA_039809605.1 Polyangiales bacterium
CAGGTGCGGCGGTGGGGGCGGCCTCCAACTGCGAGGGCGCGGGGGCGCTCTGCTCGGACGAGGGCGCCGAGGACACCGAACCGGCGCCGCCCGCGCCGGTGCCATTCGAACCCAACGCGAAGTAGCCGATGAGGGCGATGACGGCGACCGCGCCCGCGATGAGGCCGTAGAGGAGCGTGTTCTTGCGAGGTGCCGGCGCGGGCTCGTGGTCGTCGATCGGGCGGGCGTTCACCGCGGGGGTCGCGCGCGCGGGCTTCGTCACGGGCGCCGCCGCGGGCTTCGCCACGGGCTTCTCGGGCGGCGCGGCGAGGCCTGCGCTCGCGTCGCCCTCGACGAGGGAGTCACGAACGATGACCTTCGCAGCGCTGAACCCGCCGGCGCGCTCGGTCTCGGCGGGAGCGGGCGCGATGGGCTCGATGCTCGCGCGGCGCGCGGCGTCGAGGCCCACCTCCCACGAGGGCCGGAACGCCATCGCGGCGCGCTCGAACTCCTCGTCGTTCAGCGTACCCTGACGCCAGGCGCTCTCTGCCCCCGTCGCGTGTGTCATCTCGCTCACGGCGTTCTTCTCTCCTCGCGTACGAAGTCGCTTGCTTTTGGACACTACCGCCCGCCTTCTACCCACGCAACGGCCCGGCAGGCGCGCGGGCCGTGGAACGTTCTCCGCAGCGAGACACGGCCTCACGGCGCCCGTCGCGCAGGCGTTGAGACCGCGGCCCCGCTCGGGCGCTTGGCAATTTCGCCACAGTGCCTCTAGAGTCCGCGCGCTTCTGGCCGTGACCTCGAGAGAGCCTCTGTGTTTCCCCGCGACGAGCCCGCGTTCACCGACCCCGACCTGCGCGCGATGCGACGGGCCGTCGAGTGCGCGCGCCGCGGCTCACCGTCGCCGAACCCCCACGTGGGCGCCGTGGTCTTGCTCGACGGCGAGGTCGTCGCCGAGGGCTGGCACGAGCGCGCCGGCGACGAGCGCGCCGAGGTCGCGGCCCTGCGCGCGGCGGGCGAGCGCGCGCGGGGCGCCACCGTGTTCGTCACGCTCGAGCCCTGCAACCACCACGGCCGCACGCCTCCGTGCACCGAGGCCCTGATCCGCGCGGGCGTCGCGCGGGTGGTGTTCGCCGTGCCCGACCCCAACCCCCACGTCGCGGGCGGCGGCCGCGCGGCGCTCACTGCCGCGGGCGTCGCGGTGCGCCAGGGCTTCGACGCCGACGCGCAGCGCGAGGCGCTCCGCGCGGTCGCCCCGTGGCGCACGTACATCACCCAGGGCCGCGCGCACCTCACGCTCAAGGCCGCCATGACCCTCGACGGCCGCATCGCCACGCGCGCGGGTGAGAGCCGCTGGATCACGGGCCCCGACGCGCGCCGCGACGTCCACGCGCTGCGCGCGGTCTCTGACGCGGTGATCGTCGGGAGCCGCACCGTGCTCGCCGACGACCCCGAGCTCACGGCCCGCCACGTCGCGGCCCCGCGCCAGCCCGTGCGCGTCGTGATCGACTCGGCCCTCGCGACGCCGCCCTCGTCGAAGCTCGCGCGCACGGCCCGCGAGGTGCCCTCGTGGGTGCTGACGCTGCGCGAGCACCCGCGCGACCGCGCCGAGGCGCTCGCGGCGCAGGGCGTCGAGGTGGTGGCGCTCGACGGGCGCGAGGGGCGCGTTGACCTCGCGGCGGCGCTCGCGTGGCTCGGCTCCCGCGGCGTCGTGGCGGCGCTCTGCGAGGGCGGCGGCGCGCTGCACGGGGCCTTTCTCGACCGCGGCCTGGGCGACCGCGCGGTGTGCTACGTGGCGCCCGTGATCTTCGGCGGCGCCGAGGCCCCTGCCGCCTTCGCGGGCCGCGGCGTGGCGGCCATCGCCGACGCGCGGCGGCTGCGCGACGTGCGCGTCGAGCGCGTGGGCGACGACCTGCGCATCGAAGGAGAGCTCTGATGTTCACGGGGATCATCCAGGCCGTCGGGCGGCTGCGCTCGCGCGTCGCGTCGGGCCCGTCTGCGACCGTGGTGGTCGCGTGCCCGTTCGAAGCGCTCGAGCTCGGCGAGAGCGTGGCGGTCGACGGCGTGTGCCTCACGGTGGCCTCGATCTCCGAGGGCGCCTTCACCGCGAGCGCGAGCGCCGAGACCTTGTCACGCACGACGCTGGGCTCCATCGATGTCGGCGCGCGGGTCAACCTCGAGCGGGCGCTCGCGGTGGGCGACCGCCTCGGAGGGCACATCGTGGCGGGGCACGTCGACAGCGTGGGGCGCGTGGCGCGGCGCGAGGACGTGGGCTCGGCCGAGCGCGTGGTGATCGCCGCGCCGCCCGAGGTGATGCGCTTCGTGGCCGAGAAGGGCTCGGTCGCGGTCGACGGCGTGAGCCTCACGGTGAACCGGGTCGAGGCCGCGGGCTTCGAGGTGATGCTGGTGCCCTTCACGCGCGACGCCACGGCGCTCGGCGACCGCAGGCCCGGGGCGCCGGTGAACCTCGAGGCCGATGTGATCGCGCGCTACGTCGCGCGGCTGATGGAGCCCCGCGAGGGCGGGGGCGGCGGGGGCGTGACGCTCGAGCTGCTCGCGCGCCACGGGTTCGTGACGCAGGGCTGAGAGGACGCAACGCAATGCTCGAAGGGACGCCCGAGGAACGGGCACGGCGCGCGATCGACGCGATCCGCGCGGGACGCATGGTGATCCTCACCGACGACGAGGACCGCGAGAACGAGGGCGACCTCGTGCTGGCCGCGGAGAAGGTCACGCCCGAGGCCATCAACTTCATGGCGAAGCACGCGCGCGGGCTCATCTGCCTGGCGCTCACCGAGGAGACGATCGACCAGCTCCGCCTGCCGATGATGGTCGAGAACAACCGCGCCTCGCTCGGCACGGCGTTCACCGTGAGCGTCGAGGCGCGCGAGGGCGTCTCGACGGGCATCTCCGCGGCCGACCGCGCGCACACGATCCGCGTCGCCGTCGCGCCCGACGCGCGGCCCGAGGACCTCGTCTCGCCCGGTCACGTCTTCCCCCTGCGCGCGCGGCCCGGCGGGGTGCTGCAGCGCACGGGGCAGACCGAGGGCTCGGTCGACCTCGCGCGCCTCGCGGGGCTCACCCCCGCGGGCGTCATCTGCGAGATCATGAACGACGACGGCACCATGGCGCGCATGCCCGACCTCGTGCGCTTCGCCGACGAGCACGGCACGCCCGTCGTCACCATCGAAGACCTCATCCACTACCGCCTCAAGACCGACCGCCTCGTGCGCCGCGTGTCGACCGCGTCGTTCGTGCCCGCGGGCTTCGCCACCACGTGGAAGGCCCACGTGTACGAGTCCACCACGGCGTCGCACCGGCAGTTCCTCGCGCTCGTGGCGGGCGAGCCGAGCGCCGACGAGCCCACGCTCGTGCGCATGCACCCGGGCGCGGTCTTCGCCGACCTCTTCGCGCCCGCGCACGCCCTCGACGGCCGCCCCGTCGCCGGCGGCGGCGCCTACCTCTTCGAAGCCATGCGCCGCATGGAGCGCGAGGGCCGCGGCGTGGTGGTGTACTTTCCCCCCGCGCAGACCGACCTCGTCGACGACCTCCGGGCGCTCGCGGGCGAGGCGCGCCAGCGCGCGCACGACCTCGTGTCGCAGGGCTCGCCCGCGCAGCGCGAGCACGGCCTCGGCGCGCAGATCCTCATGGACCTCGGGCTGCGCAAGATCCGCCTGGTGACGAGCAACCCGCGGCGCCTCGTGGGCCTCGCGGGCTACGGCCTCGAGGTGGTCGACATGGTCGACGTGTCGGGCGCGACGGCCTCGCGCGCGGCGCCCGCGCCGTAGCCGTTGCCTTTCGCGTGCGCCGGGTCTACAAGCGCGCGCCATGAGCGACGAGGGTCTCAAGACGACCGTGATCGAGGGCGACCTGGTGGCGACCGGGGCGCGCGTGGCCGTGCTCGCGAGCCGCTTCAACCACTTCATCGTCGACCGGCTCGTCGAGGGCGCGCTCGACTGCCTGCGACGTCACGGCGCGTCGGAGTGCACCGTGGTGCGCGCGCCGGGCTCGTGGGAGCTGCCGCTCGTGTGCCGCTCGCTCGCGCAGAGCGGCCGCTTCGACGCGATCGTGGCCGTGGGCGCGGTGATCCGCGGGAGCACGGCGCACTTCGACTACGTGGCCGGCGAGGTCACCAAGGGCCTCGCGTCGGTGTCGCTCGACACGGGCGTGCCCGTGGCGCTCGGGGTGCTCACCACCGACAACCTCGAGCAGGCGATCGAGCGCGCGGGCACCAAGGCCGGCAACAAGGGCTGGGAGGCGGCCCTGAGCGCCATCGAGATGGTCTCGCTCCAGAAGGCGATCAAGCGCCATGGCCTCTGACCGGCGCTCGGCGAGGCCCTCGGCGGGCGCGCCCGAGGCGGGCCCGCGGCGGCAGGCGCGCGAGGCCGCGCTGCAGGTGCTCTACGCCGTCGACTGCCTCGCCGACCCGACGCCCGACGACGGCGAGCGCGCGCTCGCGGCGTACTGGGCCAACCTCGAGGGCCCTCCCGCGGGGCGCCCCTACGGCGACCGCATCGTGCGGGGCGTGGTGGGCGCGCGCGCGTCGATCGACGAGGCGATCCGCGCGGCGTCGCCCAACTGGCGCATCGAGCGCATGGCGCGCGTCGACCGCAACGTGCTGCGCATCGCGGCGTGGGAGATCCTGCACGGCGCCGAGGCGCCCGCGCAGGTGTGCATCGACGAGGCCGTCGAGCTCGCGCGCGAGTTCGGCGCCGAGGGCGCGTACGCGTTCGTCAACGGCATCCTCGACAAGGTCGCGCGCGCGCACGGCAAGCTGTAGCGCGCCATGGACGTGCGCTTCGTGCCGCTCGACCTCGCGCGCGTCGACGCGCTCCGCTACGAGGCCGCCGCGCTGCCGTTCTTCGAAGACGAGCGGCCCCTGCGCGGCGCCGCGGGGCTCTGCGACTGGCGCCTCTGCGGCCGCCTCTCGCGCCTGCTGCTCTCCGCGCGGGTCACGGGCGCGCTCGGCGAGGTGACGCTGGTGCCCGCGCGAGCGAGGCTCCCGTTCGACAAGCTGCTGCTCTTCGGCAGCGGCCCCCGCGAGCGCTTCGACCAGGCGCGCTTCAACGCCGTGACGGCGCGAATCTTCGACGTGGTCGAGGGCCTGCGGCTGCGCAACCTCGTGCTCGCGCTGCCGGGGCGCAACCACGACCGCGTGTCGCCGGGCGACGCGATCCGGTGGTTCCTCGAGGCCGCCGCGGGGCAGGAGCGCGTCGAGGAGCTCATCGTGCTCGACGACCTCGACGCCCACAAGGTCATGCAGCCCGTGGTCGAGGCCGAGCGCCGCCGCGCGCGCGCCGCGCGCGGCGTGTGACCGTCACGCCCGCCGCGCGTCGTCGACCACGCGCGCGAAGTCTCGCTCGGGGCGCCACGGCACCGTGAGCGCGAGCGCGGCGTCGAGGTGGTCGGCCGCGCGCGTCGGGTCGTCGGCCGCGAGCTCGCGCAGCGCCTCGACGGTCTGCACCGTCACCGCGATGAGG
>JBDHVF010000603.1:0-5429 GCA_039809605.1 Polyangiales bacterium
GTCGACGCGCGCCTGCCGTGGGACCACTTCGACATGGGCCTCGAAGACGGCTTTCTGCTCCGCGAGTACCGCAAGGCGATGCAGAACCGCCTCTCGCCGCCGTGCGGCAAGGCCGTGGGGCAGTTCATTCACCACACCAACCTCGAAGACGCCCACGCCGACGCGCGCAAGCTGGTCTGCTACGACTGCGGCGTCGCGTGCGACCTCAGCACCATGCGCGAGGAGCGCGTGGTCTACCTCACGCAGCTCGACGCGAAGCGCCGCCCGCAGCCGAAGGAGCGCCCCGCCGTGGTCAAGCCCGAGGAGCGCCGCCCCCGCGCGTCGTTCGAGCAGGGCGAGGCGCGGCGGTACCGCGTGGCCTTCCGTCGCACGGGGCGCGCGGCGTTCGAGAGCCACCTCGACCTCGTGCGCCTGGTGCCGCGGGTGTTCCGCCGCGCGGAGCTTCCGATGTTCTACTCGCAGGGCTTTCACCCCAAGCCCGAGATGATGTTCGGCCCGGCGCTCTCGCTCGGCGTCTCGACCCTCGACGAGTACGTCGACGTGAAGCTCACCTGCGACCCCGACCCCGAGGCGCTCCCCGCGCTGCTCCAGCCGGGCGCGCCCGACGGGCTCGTGTTCACCGCCGCCGCGCGCCTCGGCCCCAATGACCCCGCCATCTCGAAGGTCGTCGACGCCACCGAGTACGTCGCGGCCATCCCGTGGACGTGGCTGCGCGAGCAGGGCCTCACCACCCTCGACGCCGTGCGCGAGCGCGTCGAAGCGAGGCGCGCCGAGGGCCCCATGGTGGTGCTGCGCAAGATCGAGGGCGTGGGCAAGAAGGTCGACGTGGCCGCCTACCTCGACGCGCTCGAGGTGGGCGCGGGCGACGAGTCGGTCGCGCGCGCGGGCTACGCGGGCTCGCTGCTCGCGATGCGCTTCCGCACGCGGATGCTGCCCACGGGCGCGGCCAAGGCCAGCGAGGTCGTCGAGGCGCTCCTCGGCGCCGAGTGCCCCGCGCGCTTCATCCGCACGGCGATGGGCCGCCTCGCCGACGGCCGCGTGGTCTCGCCCATGGCGCTCGACGCGCTCCGCGCGTCACTTCTCGCGCGGCGCGCCGATGGCCTTGCGGAGAAAGAGGTCCTCGAGCGTCTCGCGGCGGGGGGTGACGGCCACGACGCGAGCGCCCCCGTCGAGGGCGGCGCGTAGCACGGCGTCGGCCTCGTCCTCGCCCTCGACGGCCACGAGCGTGCGGTCTTGCAGCGCCTCGACCTTCGTCGATCGGGCCGCCGCGAGCGTCGCGCGCAGCGCGTCGGAGACGCCCGTGAGCTCGACCTCGATCGCGCGCACCTCGCGGCGCAGCAGCTCCTCGAAGGTGCCGTACGCCACGAGCTCGCCGCGGTTCATGATCGCCACGCGGTCGCAGAGCATCTCGACGTCCGAGAGGATGTGCGACGAGAACATCACCGTGCGCCCGCGCGCGCGCTCCTCGAGGATGAGGTCGCGCACGGCCTTGCGTCCGATGGGGTCGAGGCCCTCCATGGGCTCGTCGAAGATGAGCAGCTCGGGGTCTCCGAGGAGCGCCTGCGCGATGCCCGTGCGCTGGAGGTTGCCCTTCGAGAGGCTGCGCGCGGGGCGGTCCATCATGTCTTCGCGCAGACCCGCGCGGCGGAGCACCTGCCCGGCCTGCTCGGCGCGCTTCGAAGCGGGCACGCCCGCGAGGCGGCCGAAGAGCTCCATGAGCTCGAGCGGCGTGAGGTACTGGTAGAGGTACGGGTTCTCGGGCAGGTAGCCCACGCGGCGCCGGGACTCGGGGTCGGTCGACGGGCGCCCGAAGAGCCTCACCTCGCCCGCGCTCGGAAAGATCAAGCCCAGCAGGGTCTTGATGGTGGTGGTCTTGCCCGCGCCGTTGGGCCCGAGGAAGCCGAAGATCTCCCCGCGCCGCACTTCGAACGTGACGCCCTTCACGGCCTCGACGACCCGGTGCAGCTTGTCGCCGAAGGGGAGCCTCTTCGCCGCCCGCTCGAGCAGCGTCTCGGGCTGGCCGGGCAGCCGCGCGGGCGGCTGGATGAAGCCCATCGAGAAGGTCTTCACCAGCCCGCGCACCTCGACGACGGCGTCGCTCATGGTCAGCGCCCCAGGGCCCACGCGGCGTGGGCGCGCACGGCGTCGATGACCGCGGCCGCGTCGGCGCCCGTCATGCCGGGGTGCAGCGGCACCGCCACGCCGCCGTCGACCACCGCGTCGGCCACGGGAAAGCGCCTCCCGCAGTTGGCCGCGTACGCGCGGAACTGCGGCAGGCGGTGCAGCGCGTACGAGAGGATCGACGCCTCGACGCCCGCCTCGCGCAGCGCCGCGAGGAGCCCGTCGCGCGCGGCGCGCAGCTCGCCCGACGGGGGCGCCGGGAGCACGAAGCCCAGGGTCTGGTGGTTGACCACGGCGCCCTCGGGCGCGCGCTGCCACCGCAGCGCGAGCGCGGATCGAATCTCGTCGGCCATCGCGCGGCGGCGCGCGAGCATGTCGTCGAGCTTCTTCATCTGCTCGACGCCGAGGGCCGCGTGCAGCTCGCTCATGCGCGCGTTGGGGCCCGCGCACACGAACGCGCCCGGCGCCGCCTGGCCGTGGTTGCGCAGCGCGCGCGCGCGGTCGGCCCGCGCGGCGTCGCGCGTGACGAGCATGCCCCCCTCGCCCGTGGTGATGACCTTGCGCGGGTGAAACGAGTAGATCCCCGCGTCGCCGAGGAGCCCGCACGGCACGCCGCCGAGCGTCGAGCCGAGGGCGCACGCGGCGTCTTCGATCACGTCGACGCCCGCGAGGGCCCTGCGCAGCGCGGGCACGTCGGCGGGCACGCCGAACTGGTCGATGGCGATCACCGCCGCGGTGCGCGCGGTGACGAGCGGCAGCGCGGCCTCGACGTCGAGGCACCAGGTGCCCGGGTCTACGTCCGCGAGCACGGGCGTCGCGCCCGAGAGCGCCACGGCGTGGCCCGGCGACGGCCACGTCACCGCGGGCACCACCACCTCGTCGCGCGCGGTCACGCCCCACGCGCCGCCCGCGCGCGGCGACGTCGCGACCGCGAGCTCGAGGGCGTCGGTGCCCGTCGAGACGGCCACGGCCTGCGCGGCGCCCTCGGCGGCGCGAGGGGCGAGCTCGGTGAGATACCCGGCCACGGCCGCTTCGAACGCGGCGACGCGCGGGCCCTGGATGAGCATCCCCGACGCGAGCACCTCGGCGACCGCGCGGGTCTCGTCCTCGGAGAAGTAGGGACGCGTGAGTCGGATCACGGCGCGCGAGTGTATGCGACGCGCTCCCCGCGCGGGAACCGTCAATCGCCTGACGGCGCGCGCGAGAGACCTTCTCGCAATAGCCCTTGCAGAATGGCACGAGGCTCGCAAAAGTGGCCGCGCCATGAAGCCCACCGCTCGCACGACGCTCCTCGCCGCGGCGCTCTCGTCGCTCGCCGCGTGCGCCCCCTCGACCGTCACCGGCAACGTCGGCGCGCCCGACGCGGCGCCCGCGAGCGACGCGCCCACGGGCGCCGACGCGACGCCCGCGGACGTCACGGGCGCCGATGCGACCACGCCCGACGGCGCGGTGGTGCAGCCCGACGCGAGCCCGGTCGACGACGTCGCGGCGGTCGACGCGACGTCCGCGGACGTCACGGGCCCCGACGCGACGAGCCCTGATGCGACGAGCCCTGATGCGACGAGCCCTGATGCGAGCCCCGCTGACGTCACGCGCCCCGACGGCTCGACGGACTCGCTCGCGGGCCGCTGGCGCGTGGTCGGGTGGGACTACACCAACGCCGCGGGGGTCACGACGCGGCTCACCGACCGCGACACGCCGGTGCGCGACCCGGCGACGGGCACGACGACGCCGTTCCGCGCGAACGGGGTGTTCTTCTTGCGCCCGACGCGCCTGAGCGTGGCCTTCGGCACGCTCGGCGGGCAGCACTTCTACGCGACCACGACGAGCACCGGCGGCGCGGACTACAGCGCGTGGGGCGTGACCGCGCCGGGCCTGCTCGACGAGGCCGCGGGCACCTTCACGGTCGTGGGAGGCATGACCGTGTTCCGCTTCGCGCGCAACGCCGACGGCACCATCTCGTACGAGCAGACCAACGGCACCGAGCGCTCGCGCACCACGCTGGCCCGCGCGCCCTCGTCGCCCGCCCTCTCGAACCTCAACCTCGTGGGCTACGCGCAGATCCGCGAGCCCGCGCGCGCGCGGCCGCTGCTGCACCCGCGCTTCGCGCTGCTCTGGGACCGCCCCGGCGGCGGCGCTCCCGTCGAGACCCACGGCTCGGCGCTGGCTTTCCGCGGCGCCTACGCTGCGTACGCCGTGGTGCAGGCGGGCGCCCCCCCGGCCGAGGTGCAGGGCAGGGCGCTCGGCGTCCCCGTCGCGGTCGCGTACACGTTCGTCTACGACGACCTGAACGACAACGGCCGCTTCGACGCGGGCGACCCGCGGCGCGGCTTCGGCCCGCTCGCGGTCGCGTGGCGCGGCGAAGGGGCGCCCACCGCGGACTTCGAAGCGTCGGCGCTGTCGGAGCTGCAACCGGGCTGGCAGGTCGC
The DNA here is from genome assembly GCA_039809605.1 of Polyangiales bacterium. Classification (GTDB taxonomy): domain Bacteria; phylum Myxococcota_A; class Polyangia; order Polyangiales; genus CAISKJ01. Next base: position 4,551 of record JBDHVF010000603.1, read on the forward strand.
GCACCTGCACCAGGACTACACCCGCTCCCTCGGGTCGAACGCGCAGACCGTCGTGCCCTTCGACACCACGGTGCCCGTCAGCCCCGACACGCCCGTGCTCGAAGAGCCCCTGCGCGACCCCCTGCCCGGCCTCGTGCGCTGACCCGAACTCCCCTCGTGGCGCGCCGCTCCCTCCACTGCCTCGCCGCGCTCGCGCTCGTCGCGCTGCCCTCGCCCGCGCTCGCGTACACGCAGTGGGCCGCCGCGATCACGCTCGGCGGCGGCGGGCGGCTCACGCCCGAAGACCGCCGCGAGGGCCTCTTCACCCTCGGCCTGCGCGCCGACGTGCTCTTCGGCCCGCGCGACCCCTTCAGCGCGCGCGCGGGGCCCTTCGTCGCAGCGTGGACCGACGACTTCGTCAGCCTCCTCGCCGCGGCGGGCGCGTCGCTGCTCGTGCCCACGTCGACCACGACGCCCTTCGTGCTCTCGGCGGGCGCGATCGTGAGCGCCACCGAGCGCCAGCACCTGCCCGTGGGGGTCATGGGACGCGTGTGGTGGGGCTCGCGCAGCCTCAACTACCACTCGTCGTACGGCATGGCCGCGGGCCTGTGGGTCGAGACCCGCTACATGCCCGACGCGGGCACCGTCGACGTCATCGCGGGAATCGACGGAGACCTCGCGTTCCTCTCGATCCCCGCCGTGCTTTTCTGGAACTGGATCACGCGCTGATCGCGCTTTCTCGCCGGGCATCGGGGCACTATCCTCGCGCGCCCGATGACCACGCTCCCCCGCACGACCCTCTCGCCCGCGCGCGTCGCGGCGTGCTCGCTCCTCGTCGGCGCGCTCGCGCAGTGCAGCTCGGCGCCGCCGCCGCCCCCGCCGCCCCCGCCCGCGCCGCAG
>JBDHVF010000604.1:0-5428 GCA_039809605.1 Polyangiales bacterium
CGGCCGACGACCGGCGCCGTCAGGCCGCGCTCGTCGAGGTCTTCAACAAGCTGGGGCTGCGATGCCGAGGGAGCGCCGTCGCGATCCACCTGCGCGAAAGAGCCGCGATAAAAGCTGCGTGACGGTATCGGAGCCGCTCCGCGGATCCCTGTGAAGTTGTTGGGAGCGGCGCGGCCACGGTAGTCGTTCTCCGACTCCTGGCAGGTGCCGACGGTCTGGTCCGACGAGAACGCGATCGAGCTCGGGTAGATCAGGAAGTGCGCGCTGCGATCGCGGATGCGCAGCGGCGTGGTCGGAGTCTGCCCCGCGGTGTCGACGATCGTCAGGCTGTCGTTGTCGCGGTTGGTCACCCAGAGCTGCGTCGGCGTGTCGGGGTTGAACGCGATCGCCGTCGGACCCGCCAGCCCCTCGACCACGGTCGTGAGCGTGACGGCGTCGGGCGTGTGGCTGGCGCCGAGCTCTGGCGCAGGCGGGGGCGGTGCGACGTCGGCGCGATCCTGCGTCGACGCGTCGGCGAGCGGCGCCGAGCCGTCGGGGCCCGGTGTGCCGGATGGAGAGCTCCCGTCGCTGCATCCGGCAGCGAGGCCGAACACCAGCGGGAAGACCGTGAGAAGGTGACCTCTGTTCGTTCCCATGACGTCGCTCCCTATCACCCTTCGTGCCCGAGAGAAAAGCGCTGCGAAACCAATGGTTCGAGAGGACTCCTTCGGTCACACCTCTGTGTCCCGACCGGTCACAGGAGACGCCGTGACGGCGACGAGGCTCACGACGTCTGCGGCGCGAGGCACACACCTTCGCGAAGGATGCGCCCCTTGCATGGGGCTCGCGTATGTCTTCTCACGAAGAGCCGCAGGCCCGCACGAGAGAGACCTTCATCCCCGCGCTGCGCTTTCGCGCGCTCACGCGGCTCTACGACGGGTTGCTCGCGGCGACGCTCGACGAAGACCGGCACAAGCGCGCGCTCGTCGAGCAGGCGAACCTCACCCGCGCCCACGCAGTGCTCGACCTCGGCTGCGGGACCGGCACGCTCACCATGATGATCAAGAGCGCGTGCCCCGAGGCGACCGTCACGGGCCTCGACATCGACCCCGACGCGATCGCGATCGCGCGCCGCAAGGCCGCCGAGTCTCAGATCGATGTCTCGTTCGTGCGAGGCTCGGCGATGGCGCCGCCGTTCTCGCCGGGCAGCTTCGATCGGGTGCTCACGAGCCTCATGCTCCACCACCTCGTGCGCGCCCTGAAGCTGAGCGCGTTGCGCGCAGCCTTCTCGCTGTTGCGCCCCGACGGAGAGATCCACGTGCTCGACTGGGGGCGCCCTCATGACCGATGGATGGAGCTGGCGTTCCTCTCCGTGCGGATTCTCGATGGCTTCGAGCCGACGCGCGATAACGCCCGGGGAGACCTGCCCGCGCTGCTGCGAGAGGCGGGGTTCGACGACGTGACCGAGACGCGGCGAGCGCGCACGGTCTTCGGCTCGCTGACCTCGCTGCGCGCGAGGCGCGCGTCGAGGTCGTCCCGTTGACGAATCCCTTCAGTGATGGTGCGCGTGGCCGTGGTCGTGATGGTCCCCGGGCGCGTCCACCGCCGCATCCGATGCGACCGGCGGCGTCGCGTCGGGCGTGTTCATCGTCACCGCGTCGTCGGACCGCGCGCTGGCCGGCGCGGGGGGCGCGACCGCTGCGTCGGTCGCGGTCTGGTGCATCGCGCCGCACGAGCCGGTCGCGTGCCCGGGCCCGCAGGAGCCGGCCTGACCGCCCATCGTCGAACCGGCGCTCGGCGCAGGGGTCGCCGCCGCGGCGGGTGCGGGCGGCGCGGACGAAGAGCACGCGGGCAGGGCCGCCGCGAGCGCGAGCTTCAGGGCCCAGATCGACGGTCGCTTGGGGTGTTCCATGCGCGGGGCGGAGCACCCGACGTGCCGTCTCGGTGCGGCGCCGCAGGCGCGCGGAGAACGTGCGCAGGTATCAGGATCGTGGAGAACGTCGTCAACGTCATGAACCCGCCATGTGACCGCCATGGTCACACTCGTGACCGCGCGAGACACGTAGCACCGCACGTCCCCGATCGCACAACGCGCGTTCGCGCGTGCCGAGGTCGTCGACGGTCACCACGCGCGTGAGTTGCAGCAGGGCCCCCGTGCGATCGCATCGAACGTCGCGACCGCGTGGAAGGCTCCCGACATGCCGTACCTACACCACATCTTCCTGCACTTTCCGATCGCTCTCAGCGCCGCGGCGGCGCTCTTCGCCATCTTCGGCTGGGTGCCCCGCGGTGGCGCGCAGTGGCAGGCCGCGAGCCGCCTCACGACGTACCTCGCCGCGGCGACCGCCGCGCTCGCGATCGCGTCGGGCCTCGCGTCGGCCGCGCACTTCATCGATGAGGGCGGCGCCCCCTCGCAGGTCGCGCTGCACCGCAACCTGGCGCTCACCGCGGGGACGCTCCTGCTGCTCGGCGCTGCGCTCGTGTGGCGGGGAACGCGCGCGCCCGGCTCCTTCGCCGCACGCGCGAGCGCCGTGCTCACGGTCGTCGCCGCGGCTGGGGTCAGCATCGCCGCGCACTTCGGGGGAGAGATGCTGCACCCCGGCCTCGCGCCCTGGTCCCACCAGCCTCACCACCACGGCCCCGGCGCGGCGGACGACACGGATCACCACGGCGACATGGCGAATCACGACCACGCAGAGCATCCCGCCGACGCCTCGACGATGCTCGCTCAGCGCGACGGTGGAGAGTCCTCGACGTCCGTCGCGAACAGTGACGCTGGCGCCGAAGGCGGCGCCTCCGGCGTGGTGACGGACGCCACAGTGCCGCATGAGCACCACCATCACGGCCAGTCCGACGCCTTGCACCACTGACACGGCGCCGCCGCGTGGGTTCAGGATGCGCGTGCGCTCGGCGTCTCGCGCGATCAGAGTGCGTGTGACGGTCACATCGGTGCGCAGCGCGGACACACGCGATCGGTCGGTGATCAATGGTGCGCCGAGGCTCACTCGAGCGCTGCTGGCACATGCCCTGCTCGGAGAGCATCGCCATGAGCCGACGCATTCGATCCGTGATCCTCGGCGCCCTTGGCGGCGCGCTGGCCGCGTGCTCCGACGACGTCGCCGATCCGCACGGGCACGCCGACGTACTCGACGCAGCGTCGCTCGATCGCCCCGACGCCACGGCAGACTCGCTGGATGCTCCCGCGGCCGACGAGGCGACGACGGATGCCGCGCCCGACGCCAGCGCGGCGACGTGCAGCCCGCCCTGCGACGCAGGGCAGATCTGCTGCACGGATCAGCACGGCCATTTCCCCACGTGCCGCGCCGGCAACACCTGCACGGACGCGGGCGCTTCATAGGGAGGAGTCCATGCGCGCACTTCGCAGGCACCGCGTGGCGCTCGGCGTGACCCTGCTCGCGCTCGGCACGAGCGACGCCTTCGCCGACCCCGGGGCCACTCGGTCCTCGGTGGTGGATGCGGGCGCTCCAGTGCCCTGGATGCGCGACCGCACCGACCCCCGGTGGGCCTACGGCATGGTGGTCGTGCGCACCGAAGCGGCGCGCGTGCGGGAGCGGCTCCGCGACGTCGACGCGTGGCCGCGGCTCTTCAGCGACATTCGCACGCTCCAGGTGGTGCGCCGCGGCGGCGACGCGTGGACGGTGCGGCTCCAGACCGCGACCTTCGACTGCGGGCCGCATGACTACCGGGTGCAGTTCCTGCCCGACGGCAACGTGCACCTCGTGATCGACGCGCCGGGCATCGACGCGGTCGCCCGCATGGAGGTGCGCGACGCGCAGACGCCGGGCCGGGCCGTCGTCACCTACCGCCTGTTCGTCGACGCGCGCGGCGTGGTTGGCTGGTTCGTGTCCGAGGCTGCGCTGCGTCGACGCCAGGAGAGCATGGTCGTACGCTACCTCTCGGACCTGCGGCGCGCCTTCGGGCCCTGACGAGGAGGTCACGATGATTACGCGCTGTGGATGCACCATGATCGCTCACGCTCCCGCGGCCCGGGTGGTGCTCACGGGCGGCCCCGGAGCGGGCAAGACGGCCGTGCTCGAGGTCGTGCGCCAGCACCTCTGCCAGCACGTCGCCGTGCTGCCCGAGGCCGCCAGCATCGTGTTCGGCGGAGGGTTCCCGAGGCAGGGCGACGACGTCGGGCGACGCGCCTCGCAGCGGGCGATCTTCCAGGTGCAGGTCGAGCTCGAGCGCCTCGCGTTCGAGACCGGGAGGGCCGCGCTGATCCTGTGCGACCGCGGCGTCGTCGACGGGAGCATCTACTGGCCGGGCGACCCCGAGGAGTACTGGCGCGAGGTCGGCGTGACGCGCGCCGAGGCGCTCGCGCGCTACCGCACGGTGATCCACCTGCGCACGCCGGCCGCCGAGCGCGGGTACAACCACGCCAACCCCGTGCGCACCGAGTCGGCCCTCGAAGCCGCCGCGCTCGACGAGCGCCTCCTCGCGGCGTGGCGGGGGCACCCCCACCGCGTCGTGATCGACAGCACCGAGAGCTTCTTCGACAAGCTGTCGACCACGCTCCGGCTCCTGCGCGACGAGCTGCCCGCGTGCTGCCGCGACCACATCGCGGCCCCGCCGTGAAGGGTGGTAGCCCCCCGATGAACCTGCTCATGCTCCTCGACGTGCTCGCGCGGCGGCGCAGGCTGCGGGCCCACGAGCGCTGGCCTCGCGAGCGCCTGCTCGCCCATCAGGCGCGGCAGCTCGAGCGCCTGCGCGCGTTCGCCTACGCCCGCTCGCCCTTCTACCGCGAGCACCACCGGGGGCTCGAGCGCGCGCCGCTCACCGCGCTCCCGCCGCTCACGAAGAAGACGCTCATGGAGCGCTTCGACGACGTGGTGACCGACCGCTCGCTGCGCCGCGCCGACGTCGAGTCGTACCTCGCCTCGTTGCGCGACAACCGCCGCCTGAACGGGCGCTACTGGGTGTCGTCGACCTCGGGCAGCTCGGGCCTCAAGTGCCTGGTGCCCAGCACCGACCGAGAGTGGGCCACGATCATCGCCTCGTACGCCCGCGCCAACGAGTGGGCGGGCATCCACGCGGGCCTCACCCGACGCACCACCATGGTGGTCGTGAGCTCGACGGCCCCGTCGCACCAATCCGCGCGGGTCGCAGCCACGATCCAGAGCCCCTTCGTCGTGAGCGCCCGCTTCGATGCGTCGTCGCCGCTCGACGAGATCCTGGCGGGCCTCCAGGTGCTCCAGCCCGAGGTGCTCGTCGCGTACGCGTCGATGGTCCGTGTGCTCGCCGAGGAACAGCTCCGAGGGCGGCTGCGCATCCACCCCCGCGCGGTGAACTGCTCGTCGGAGGTGCTCACCCGCGAGGCCCGCGCGCTCGCCACGCGGGCGTGGGGCGTCGAGCCCTTCAACGTGTACGCGGCCACCGAGACCGGCGGCATCGGCGCGGAGTGCGACCGCCATACGGGCCTCCATGTCTT
>JBDHVF010000605.1:0-5424 GCA_039809605.1 Polyangiales bacterium
GCGAGCAGCAGCGCCACGAACAACAACCCCACGTAGCGAAGCATCGTGACCTCCCCGAGATGCCAGAGCGAAGGATCAACCGGTGGCGCGAACGTATCACGCGAGCTTCAGTGCCGACTACGCCGCTACACGACCGCGACGTCGTCGGCCCCTCGGCGGAAGCGCGACCGATCGGCCCACAGACCGATGGACCGTGGCCGCGGATGCACTGCATCCGCGGCGCACCCGAGACGTCCGCCGCGTGGCGCACACAGCCTCTTGATCGCAGCTCCGAACCCGGCGCGCCGCGGGCTGGCAGCGCCTGGGGTTGCGCCGCGGATGCGGTGCATCCGCGGCCACGGTCCATCGGTCTGTGGGCCGATCGGTCGCGCTTCCGCCGAGGGGCTGGCGACGTCTCGTCGCCGTGGGCCGGTCAGCGCGCGAAGCGGTCGAGCCCGAAGCGCCGGATCGCGTTCTCGGTCGTGCGCAGGCGCAGGTCGCGCTCGGCCACGCCCAGCGTGTTCGCGAGGTGCGCCGCGGTGCGCGCGAGGTACGACGGCTCGTTGCGCTTGCCGCGCAGGGGCATCGGCGCGAGGTACGGCGCGTCGGTCTCGATGAGCATCCGGTCGAGCGGAACCGTCTTCGCCGCCGCGCGCAGGTCGTCGCTCTTCTTGAACGTCACGATGCCCGAGAACGAGATGTCGAAGCCCAGGTCCATCGCGGCCTTCGCGAAGGCGGCATCTTCGGAGAAGCAGTGGATCACCCCGCCCACGTCGCGCGCGCCCTCGTCGCGCAGGATCGCGAGCGTGTCGTCGGGCGCCGCCCGCGTGTGGATCACCAGCGGCTTCTTCACCTCGCGCGCCAGCGCCACGAAGCGCCGGAACGCCTCGCGCTGCGCCTCGCGCGGCGAGTGGTCGTAGTGGTAGTCGAGCCCCACCTCGCCCACGGCCACCACGCGCCCCTCGCGCGCGAGCGCGCCCATCGCCTCGATGGCCTCGGGCGTGGCGTGCACGGCGTCGTGGGGGTGGATGCCCACCGTCGCCACCACGTCGGCGTGCGCGTTCGCGAGCGCCACCGCGTCGGGCGCGCTCTCGGTCGCGCGGCCCGAGCCGATGGTGACGAACCACACGATGCCCTCGGCGCGCCCGCGGTCGAGGATCTGCTCGCGCTCGGCGCCGAAGTCGGCGAAGTCGAGGTGGCAGTGCGAGTCGATGAGGGGCGCGCGGTCGGTCATGGCGATGCCTCGATGCGGGCGAGCGCGCGGCGGGCCGCGTCGCGGATCTCCGAGCGCTCGTGCGTGCGCGCCACCCGCGAGAGCACCGCGCGAGAGCGCTCGCTGCCCACCGCGCCGAGCGCGTCGATCACGATGGCGGGCTCGACGCCGCCGCCGTCGAGCAGCGAGAGGAGCGCGCCCTCGGCCCCGCGCAGCCGCGCGATGCGCACGAGGCGAACCGCGGCCTCGCGGCGGCCGGGCAGCAGCGACCGGAGCTGCTCGACGAGCTCGTCGCACGCGCGGGGGTCGCCGAGTCGGGCGAGCGCGGCGCGCGCCACGTTGCGCTCGGGCGAGGGGATCCCCCGCCACGCCACGGCCGAGAGCGCCTCGCGCGCGGCGCGCACGTCGTCGCCCTCGACGGCCCCGAGCAATTCGATCGCCTCGGCGGTGAGCGCCTCGAGGTCGGCCCCCTCGACGCGCCTGCGGCCACGCACGAACTCGCAGAGCACCGGCAGCGCGTCTCGCTCGCCCATGCGCGAGAGGGCCATCGCAGAGGTCACCACCACGCGCTCCGACGGGTCGTCGAGCTCGGCGCGCAACGCCTCGACGGCGCGCGCGCGCTCGGCGTCTCCGAGCGCTGACTCGGTGCGGTGGTCGGGGTCGACGGCGAAGAGACGTCCGATCTGCTCGGCGGCCTCGGAGGCGATCCACGGGTCGTCGCTCGCGAGCGCGCCGACGGCCACGGTGAAGCCCTCGCGCGCGTCGAGCGAGAGCACGCCGAGCAGCGCTTGATAGCGCACGTCGGGGTGCTCGCTGCGCAGAGATTCTTTGAGATGTTCGAGCGCGCGGTCGCCGCCCACCTCGGCGAGGGCCACCACGGCGAGCTGGCGCACGTGGCTGTCGCCGTCGTCGACGCGCGTCGCGATGCGGTCGGCGAGGTGGCGGGCGCGGAGCGTTCCGAGGGCCGTGAGCGCGGCGCCGCGCACGTCGGCGAAGGCGTCGTCGAGCAGCGGGGCGAGCGCGTCGGCCGCGGCGCGCGGGTGCTCGTCGCCCACCATCCCCAGGTCGCGGGCCGCCGAGGCGCGCACCTCGGGCTTCGCCGAGCGGAGGTCGCGCACGGCGGCGTCGTAGTTCCTGCGGAGGGGGGGGAGGCCGAACATCGTAAGGGCTTATTTAACTCGCGTGCCCGGCGCGTGCTCCTTCTCGAAGGTCGCGAGCGAGAGGCCGTCAGAGGGCCCCGCCGCGAGGAGCATCCCGTGCGAGACGAGGCCCCCGCCGAAGTCTCGCGGCGGGAGGTTGGCGACCACGATCACCTGCCTGCCCACGAGCGCCTCGGGCGCGTACGCGAGCGCGATGCCCGCGATGATGGTGCGGGGGCCGCCCGCCTCGCCGAGGTCGATCGAGAGCTTGAGGAGCTTGTCCTTGCGCGGGATGCGCTCGGCCGAGAGCACCTTTCCGAGCCGCAGGTCGACCTTCGCCATGAGCTCGTCGTAGGTGATGGGCCCCGGCGGCGCCTCGGGCGCGGGCTTCGCCGCGGGCTTCGCGGGCTTCTCCGTGGGCTTCTCCGCGGGCTTCGTCTCGGTGGTCACGTCGAGCTCCTTGAAGATCTGCGCCTCCTGCTGGGCGTCGTACTTGGGGAACACCGGCGCGCCCGGCGCGAGGGCGGTGTGCGCCGCGAGGCCGCCCCACGCGAGGGGCCAGAAGTCGGCGTCGAGGTGGGGCGTGAGCGCGTCGATGCCGAGCTGGGCGCGGATCGCGTCGCTCTTCGACGGCGTCGCGGGCCAGAGCATCAGCGACACGACGCGCACGAGCTCGAGCACGTGGTAGACGACCGACGCGAGGCGGTCGCGGTCGCCCGCCTTCGCGAGCTTCCACGGGGCGCTCTCGTCGAAGTAGCGGTTGCCCGCGCGCGCGAGCTCGATCGTGGCCTCGAGGGCGCGGTGCGGCGCGGGCTCGGCCCACGCGCTCGCGGCCTCCTGCGCGGCCTCGTGCGCGCGCCTCTGGAGCGCCCGGTCCGCGTCGGTGAGGGCCCCGTCGGGCGCGTGGGGCACGCGACCCTCGAAGTGCTTCGCGAAGGGCAGCGCCCGGTTGAGGAGGTTGCCCACGGTCTCGGCCAGCTCGCTGCGCGCGCGAGAGACGAGCGCGGGCACCGACCACTCGCCGTCTTGCCCGAACGACACCTCGCGCAGGAGGAAGTACCGCAGCGCGTCGGCGCCCACGGCGTCGACGACGCGCACCGGGTCGGTGGTGCCGCGCCCGTGCGTGACGCCCTCGCGGCTCTTCGAGAGCTTCTGCCCGCCGGTGAGGAGCCACCCGTGGCTCCAGATCGTGCGGGGGAGCTCGTCGTCACGGAGCCCCGCGCTCATCAGGAACGCGGGCCAGTACACGGCGTGAAAGCGCAGGATGTCTTTGCCCACGAGCTGCACGTCGGGCGGCCAGAACACGGGCGAGCGCTCGGTGCCGTCGAGGGCCGTCATGTAGTTGAAGAGCGCGTCGAACCACACGTACATCACGTGCTTCGGATCGCCCGGCACGGGGATGCCCCACTTGAAGCTCGTGCGCGAGACCGAGAGGTCCTTGAGGCCGCCCTCGACGAACGACACCACCTCGTTGAGCCGCGTCTCGGGCCGCACGAACGTGGGGTTGCGCTTGTAGAACTCCAGCAGCCGGTCGGCGTACGCGCTGAGCTTGAAGAAGTACGACTCCTCCTTCACGCGGTCGACGGGGCGCTCGTGGATGGGGCAGAGGTTGCCCGGCAGCAGCTCGGACTCGGTCTTGTTGTCCTCGCAGCCGACGCAGTAGTAGCCCTCCCACGCGCCGAGGTAGATGTCGCCGCTCTCCTTGCACCGCTGCCACCAGCGCTGCACGCCCTCCTCGTGGCGGGGCTCGGTGGTGCGAATGAAGTCATCGGGGCGGCACAGGAGCTTCGGCAAGAGCTCGCGGAAGCGCTGCGACATCTCGTCGACGAACTGCTGCGTGCCCATCGCCTTGCGCTGCGCCTCGCGCTCGAGCTTGAGCCCGTGCTCGTCGGTGCCCGTGAGAAAGAAGGTCCGCTCGCCGCGCAGCGCGTGGTAGCGCGCGAGCGCGTCGGCCACCACGGTGGTGTAGGCCGTGCCGACGTGCGGCGACGAGTTCACGTAGTAGATCGGCGTGGTGACGTAGAAGCGACGGGTCATGGCGGCACCTCCCCGGCGGGTCGAGCGGGGGCCGTAGGGTATAACCGCAGGGCCGCGGCGCCGCACGCGAAAGAGGCGCTACTCGCCCTCGGGGGCCTCGCCCTCGTCGCGGGGGGACTGCGAGCCGTCGGGCGCGAAGAGGGGGCGCACGTCGTCGACGGTGAAGGTCTCGACCTGCCCGTCGGCGAAGAACACCCGCACGGTGCGGGCGAGCACGTCGACGTCGCGCACGCGCCCCTCGCCCTTCGGCGTCACCACCCGCTTGCCCTGCTTGGGGAAGAGCGCGCGCTGCTGGCGGTAGAAAGCATCTTCGTACACGAGGCAGCACATGAGCCGCCCGCACACGCCCGACACGCGCTGCGGCGTGAGCGCGAGGCCCTGGTCCTTCGCCTGGCGGATGGACACGGGCGCGAACTCGGAGAGGAAGGTGTTGCAGCAGAGCTGGAGGCCGCACGGGCCCACGCCGCCGAGGCTCCGGGCCGCGTCGCGCACGCCCACGTGCCGGATCTCGACGCGCCCGCGCAGGGCCGTCGTGAGCGCGCGGCCCACGTCACGGAGCTCGAGGCGCTCCTCGCTCGCGAGGTAGACCACGGTGCGGCCGCCGCCGAGGGCGCAGTCGACGCGCACCACCTTGGCCGGGAGCTTGAGCTCGTGGACCACCTTCGCGGCCGCGCGCGTCGCCTCGGCCTCGCGCACGCGCGTGCGGGCCTCGGCGCGGAGGTCTCCTTCGCCCGCGCGGCGCAGCACGCGCAGGGGCATGCGCGACGACACGAGCTGGCGGCGCGGGGGCGAGGTGACCACCGCGAGCTCGACGCCGCGCTCGCCCTCGACGGCCACGGTGTCGCCCTTGCGCAGCGGGAGGTTGCCCGCGTCGACCGCGACCGCACGCGGCGCGTCGGCCGTGCGCGCCATCGCCACGCCCGTGAGCGTCGCGCCCTCGGGCCAGTCGTACTCGGGGAACTCGGGCTCGCCGAACGGATCGGCCTCGGGCGCCTCGCTCGCGAGCGTGAGGTACACGCGACGCGGCGGCGGCTCGGCCTGCGGCGCAGGGGGCTG
>JBDHVF010000606.1:0-5420 GCA_039809605.1 Polyangiales bacterium
CGGTCGAGCGCGTTGCGCAGCGCCGAGAGGGCCGCGATCGTCGGGGCGGGCGCGGGCGCGGGCGCGGGCGTCGACGCGCGCGCGCACGTGGCGGCCAGGGCCGCGGCGAGGAGCGCGGCCCTCACGGACGGAGGAAGATGGGGTTGGTCACGCCGAAGGCGTTGCGCCCGGGGTGCACGGGCTCGAGCGAGCCGCCGTGCGCCGCGGCGACGACCCACGCGCCCTGCGCGGAGACGGGCACCATCACGTCGCCGCGGAAGCGCACCGTGGGGTTCGTCGGGTCGCGCCGCGAGGCGTCGAGGGTGATCGACTGCACGAGCGTCGCGTTCGGGGCCGTGCCCGCGTCGGCCGCGCCGTCGGTGCCGTTGGTGAAGACCTCGAGGCGGTCGACCGTGACCCACGGCGCGGCCTGCACGCGCAGCGTGAGGCGGGCCATCGCGCCCGCGCCGGTGAGCTCCTGGCCGGGGCCCGCGGTGGCGCTTCCGTTCGTCGCGGTGGCTTCGATGTAGACGCCGCCGGAGATGTACGTCCTGCCGTTGGCGACGGCGTCGCGGATGCCGTTGGGCGTGAGCATGCGCGGGTCGTCGGTGCCGAGGGCCATGCACGTGCGGGGGAAGCCCACGGGGCTGCCGCCGTGGATCGAGTGGCTGTCGGACGAGCCCGTGGTGAAGACCCTTCGGCCGCGGTTGAGGAACGAGAACCAGTCGGTGACGCCCTGGCGGTTGTTCGCGTCGTAGAAGCCGCTGTCGTTGAAGAACTCGACGGCGCTGAAGCGGTCGTCCCACATCTCCGGGCGCCGCGCGGTGCCGGTGGCGGGGTCGTAGCCCGCGGCGGTGAAGTAGCCGCTGATCGTGGCGCCGCGCGGGTGGTTGATCACCAGCGCGGGCTGCTCGCGGCGCGCGCGCACGTCGGCGAACACCGCGGGCGGCGGGCGGTTGGCCCACTCGAAGATGCCCCCGTTGGGGCGCGCGGCGTCGACCTCGAGGGGAAAGACCCCGAAGTGCCCCCACGCGAAGGTGGTGAGCTCGAGCGACGTGAGGCCGAACATCCACCGGTCGAGGTTCATCTCGCGCACGAGCGACTGCCACTCGGCGACGAACTCGTGGTCCGAGCGCGCGGGCACCTCGAGGCCGTCGCCCGCGGCCGAGGCGAGCTTGAAGCGCGCGGGGTCGTGCGAGTCGGGCGAGCGCGTCGTGTGGATGTGGAAGTCGCCGCACACCACGCCGGGCGTGTCGACCACGCGCCGCAGCGACGCGCGCACGTCGGCCGTCGCGTTCGCGGCCACGGCCACGGTCGTGTCGCTGAGGTCGTACTCGTAGCCGCGCGACACGACCACGCGGTACATCCCCGGCGGCGCGCGCAGCGTCACGTCCCCGTCGGTGGGGAACTCCACGTGCAGCCGCCCGCCCTGCACCGTGGGCTCGCCGAAGGTGCGCGGCACCGACGGCACGGGCGCGCCCACGGGCATCACCTGCACGCGCACGGGCAGCGGCTCCGTCGACGTCGCGTCGGTGGCGACCACGTGGATCGCGCCCGTCGCGCCCAGGCGGAGCGTCGCCGTCGACTCCGACGCCGCGACGCGCACGGGCCCCGTCACCGCGTCGCCGCGGCGGTAGGCCGTGAGGTTCACCTCCTGGCCCATGGGCACGTGCAGCGTGAAGGCCCCCGTCGCGTCGGTGTTCACGCGCGTGAACTCCTGCTCGACGCTCTGCATCCCCGCGTCGCCCATGCTCATGGTGCGGGGCGCCGAGGCGTGGACGCGCACGCCCTCGACGGGCGCTCCCGCGGCGTCGACGACGGTGCCGCGGACCTCGCGCAGCGCCTGCCCCTCGGCGCGCGCGGCGGCCTGCTGGAGCCCGTCGATGCCTCGGCCGCCGATGACGATGCGGCCCACGCGCACGCGCTCGGGCGCCGTGGCGCACCCGTGGAGCTGGAGCGGCGGCGCGTTGAAGAGGTCGAAGCCCGAGATGGAGATGAACTGCGTGAGCGTGCCCTCGGCGGTCTGCCACGCCCAGCTCGTGCCCTCGTCGTCGACCCAGTAGACCCCGCGCGAGGGCGGCGGCGCGTCGTCGCCTCCGGTCTCGTTGAACCCGTAGCCGGGGATGTACCGGCTCATGCGGTAGCCTTGAAAGAAGGCGTTGGTGACGAAGCGGGCGTCGTAGCCGTCGGGGTTCTGCACGTCGAAGGTGGCGTACACGTCGACGTAGTCGTTGCCGGCGCGCAGCTCGTAGTCGAGCGCGAGGCGCACGTCGGAGTAGTCCGCGGGCACGAGCGTGCGGCCGAACTCGTCGATGAAGGGGATCGGGCGCATCGGGCCCGCGGCGCGCACCACCGCGACGCCGTCGCGCGTGCCGTCGCGCAGCACGGTGACCGACTCGGTGGCGACGGTGTAGCGCCCGAGGCCGAACATCATCTCGTTGAAGTCGCCCGCGTCGACGAGGCGGCCGCCCTCGACGCGCGCCACGCCGACGGGCGTGCCGCCCCAGGGGTTGTACCCGTCGGAGGGCCGCGCGGCCTCGACGAGCAGCGCCACGCGCTCGTTGGCGAGCACGTAGTCGCCGGGCTTCCAGTACGCGAGGCCCGTGCGGCTCGCGGGGAGCTCGGACATCTCGAGGCGCCCCGCGCGCGCCGCCCCCGCGGGCACCGTGAGCGGCGAGGGGTCGCCCTCGGCGCTGCCCGTTTCGAACGGGTGCGGGGTGCACATCACGAGGAGCCGGTCGGCGGGGGCGTCGTGGCCCGCGTCCGAGGGCGTGGCCGCGGTGTCGCCGCTGCACGAGAGGTTGACCGAGACGAGGCCCACGAGGCCGAGCGAAGCACGCGGCAAGCGCATGACGACGGTTGTCGCCGGGCCGTGCGCTGATTGCAACACCACCCCCCGCGCGGCCCCTTCTCCGCGCGCCGCGGCCGCGGTACGAAGGCGCGCATGTCGCTCCCTCCCGGCCCCGATCAGTTGACCGCGGTGCAGCTATGGCAGTGGCTCTGGCGGCCGTTCACCTTCTTCGAGGCGTGCCGCGCGCGCTACGGCGAGACCTTCGTCATGCACATCGCGGGGATGCCTCCGCTGGTGGTGCTCACGAACCCCGAGCACGTGCGCGAGGTGTTCGCGAGCAACGGCGACGACATGCACGCGGGCGAGGTGGCCGTGGCGCTGCGGCCCTTCCTCGGCGCGCGGTCGGTGATCCTGCTCGACGGCGAGGAGCACCGGCGCATGCGCAAGCTCGTGCTGCCGCCCTTTCACGGCGAGCGGATGCAGGCCTACGGGCGCGACATGATCGAGGTCACCCACGACTCGCTCGACGCGTGGCCCGTGGGCGAGCGCTTCGCGATCCACCGCCCGATGCAGCGCATCACGCTCGAGGTGATCCTGCGGGCGGTCTTCGGCCTCGACGAGGCGGGCTCGCGCGCGAGCATGAGCGCGATGCTCGAGGACCTGCTCGAGACCGCCACGTGGCCGCCGCTGCTCCTGCCCTTCGTGCAGAAGGACCTCGGGCCGTGGTCTCCGTGGGGGCGCTACCAGCGCAAGGCCGCGCGGGCCAACGACGTGCTGCTCGCCGAGATCCGCCGGCGCAGGGAGCTCGGCACCGCGGGCCGCGTCGACGTGCTCTCGATGCTCCTCGAAGTGCGCGACGAGCAGGGCAACGGGCTCTCGGAGGAGGACCTGCGCGACCAGCTCGTGACGCTGCTCGTGGCGGGCCACGAGACCACGGCCACGTCGCTCGCGTGGGCCTTCCACTGGATCCTCGGGGACGCGCGGGTGCGCGCGCGCCTCGGCGACGAGCTGAAGGAGGCGATGGGGGACGGCGGGCTCACGCCCGAGCGCGTCGCGCGGATGGAGTACCTCGACGCGGTGATCCGCGAGACGATGCGCCTGCGGCCGGTGATCCCGCTCGTGGGCAGGGTGCTCAAGGTGCCCATGCGCGTCGCGGGGTACGACCTGCCCGCGGGCGTGGGCGTCGCGCCGTCGATCTACCTCACGCACCGCAACCCCGCGGTCTTCGAAGATCCGACGAGGTTCGAGCCCGAGCGCTTCCTGCGGAAGAAGTACGCGCCGTCGGAGTGGTTCCCCTTCGGCGGGGGCATCCGGCGGTGCATCGGGATGGCCTTCGCGCTCTACGAGATGAAGATGGTGCTCGCGACGGTGCTCTCTCGCGCCGACCTGCGCGCGGCGCCGACGAGGCCCGTGGCGCCCGTGCGGCGGGCCATCACCCTCAGCCCCTCCGAGGGGATGCCCGTGCTCATGTCTTCGCGTCGGCCCCGCCGGCGCGAGGGCGCTGCGTAGATTCGAAAAGGTTGAGGGGGAGCACCGGAGTGACCCGATGCCCCCCCTCGACGGGAGTCTCGCCGTTGTGGGCTGATGATGCCGCGCCGGCCGGACGCGTCACCCGCTCACCCATCGAGGCGGTACTACCGCGGGATCGCCTCCGTGGTGGAAGCCATGTGCTTGGGACGACTCATTGTGCTGTCTCAACCTCCCGCGGACTGTGCCGCGACCCGAGGGATACCGCGGGTGAACCCACGGCCCACGTTCCGGGCCTTCTGTGACGGGGGCAATCGACCGGTGGACAGGACCCTCCGGCGCCCTCTGTGAATCCGCGGGAGAACACCACGCGCCGTGCGCGAAGCACGTCGGGGGTTCGAGACCATTCTCGGAAGCATCATCGCTCCACTCGCCGCGGGGGAACCGTCGCCCACGTTGCCACACGCCCGACGGTGACGCATCTGTTGCGACAGTAGGGCACCGCCCCGAAGAGACCCCGTGGCTTCCGTCCCATGGGAAGCCGCCGTCCCTTCGCGAGTGCTCTCGCCGTCGGCGAACGCTGCATCACGGTGGTGCGTGGCGACGCGCACGACAATTCTTGTGGTGACCCTAGCATCGTGATCCGGCGCACGCCAAGCACTTTCCCTTCGAAGCCCGCGGCACCTATCGTCCCGCGCTCGGGGAGGTATCGATGTTCAACCTGGGATTCGTGCAGCATCTCCCGTCGGTCGACCTGTTCGCGCGCCGCCTCGATCAGTTCCGCGCGTCGCGCGTCGACGACGTTCTGTCGTCGCGCAGGGGCACCGCGCGCGAGGTGCTCGAGGCGTGCGACGCGCTGCTCGACGGCGAAGACCGCGGCGCCGCGAGGGCGATCGAGCGGGCCGCGGCGCAGATGCTCCTGGAGCTCCGGCTCACGACCTCGCGCGCGAGCGCGCTCGACCGCGGCGCGGCGCGCGTCGACGGCGTGGTGCGCAGCGGCGCGCCCGAGCTGCTCGACGTCGAGGGCTTTCCGCAGCCGCTCAAGGACCTCACCATGCGCCTCTTGCACCGCTTCAACGTCACCGTGGGCTCGTACGACGCGTGGACGCGCGCCGTCGTCGCGGCCCTCGGCGACCGCGCCGACGCGCACCTCTACGACCTGGCCGCGGGCACCGGCGGGTAC
>JBDHVF010000607.1:0-5391 GCA_039809605.1 Polyangiales bacterium
CGGTCGATCTCGGGCGCGGGCCGCGTCGCGCCGTGCTCGCAGCGCACGCCCCGCTGCGGCGTCGGAGGGCGCGCGAGGTCGGCGGGCACGTCGTCGCGCGCGAGCGCGTAGGTGGCGAGGTCGCGCCGGTCGGTGACGGTGATCGCGCCCGCCACGCTGCACCACGGGCCCACGCAGTACGACGGCGCGTCGAGGTCGAGCGGCAGCAGCGCCGCGGCGCCATGCACGGCCGCGGGCGACGTCACGAGCGCGCCCGCGCCGCGCGACCACCCGAGCGAGCGCGCGTCGCGCCCCCACGCCACGAGCAGCCCGTCGTCGCGGAACACGCCGCGCTCGTAGCCCGCGGGCAGGTCGCGGCGCGTCCACGGCGCGCCGGGTGACGGCGCGACCGCGCGCGTGAGACCGCCCGACGAACGCGAGTAGAGCACCGAGAGGCCGTCGCGGCCCCGGTGCACCGTCACGGGCGCGCGCGCGTCGTCGGGGAGCGTCACCGTCGAGGCTCCGCTCGACGAGAGCGCGAAGAGCCTCGGCGCGCGGTCGGCCGCGCCCGCCTCGAGCGCGAGCGCGACGCCGCGGTGCATGGCGACGAGGTCTGCGTGGTCGGGCAGGCGCAGCTCGCGCTTCGCGCCGCGGTCGTCGTAGAGGCACACGTCGAGCGGGTCGATGGTCGTGCGCTGCGTACACGGCGCGTGCACGGCCCACGCGCGCGACGCATCGTCGAAGACCGCGGGGCCCATGGGCTCGGCGGCGGCCTCGTCGCGGAGCGCCCTCCAGCCCGCGCGTTGGGCGTCTCGTGAGGCCACGAGCTTCGCCCACCCCTGGTGACGGCACACCGCGCGCACGCCGCCGAGGCCCGGCCAGAGCTCGCACCCGTCGCCCGGCAGCGCGTCGCGCGAGAGCTCGCGCCCCGTGCGCGCGTCGACGACCACGAGCGCGTCGCCTCGAACGGTCGCGACGCGGCCCGGCGCGATCTCGGCCGCGCGGCCACGTTCGACGGGAGCGGGCGCGACGTCACCCACGCCTCGCAGGCGCGCGTCGACGTCGGGGGCCACGCGCAGCCACGCCGCGGGGGTGAGCTCGCCCGAGGGCGCGAGCGCGCCGCGGTCGTAGCGATAGGTGCCCGCGGTGGTGCGCACGAGCGTGGCGCCGTCGGCGTTCCATACGGCGAGGGCGACGCCCGCGGGCGCGCGCAGGGCCGCGAAGGTGCGGCCTCCGTCGCGAGAGGCGCGCAGCACGCCGGGCTCGGTGACCGCGAGGGCCTCGTCGGGCGACGCGAAGCACACCGACAGCGCGCGCTCGATCGGCAGCGGCCTCGCGCGCCCCTCGGCGGTGACCGCGTGCGCGCGCAGCGTCGTGTCGATGACCGCGAGCGCCCCGCGCGAGTGGACGCCCTGCATCGCGGCGCCGTCGAGCGCGCGCACGAGCTCGAGCCTGAAGGGCAGCGCGCCCGCGACGGCGAGCGGACCCGCGGCGCTCGGGGCGCGGTACACGGTGCCGTCTTCGCTCGCGAAGAGCCACGGGCCGTCGGCGAGGCGCGCGCTCGCGGCGATGGCCGTCGCGGGGTACGGCGGGCGCGCGGGCGCTCCGTTCTCGGCGCGCGCGGCGCCGCGCACCACGACGCCGCCTTCGAGGCGCAGCGAGGGGCCGCTCGCCGGGCGCACGACCCACGCGGGGGCGGCGCGATGCGACGCGCGAGCGCGGCGGCGGTGACAGCCCGCAGTGAGCGCGAGCAGCGCGAGGGCGAGGTGCTTCACGGCGCGCGAGTGTAGCGCGCCGGCCGCGTGCGCCCGCTCTACGCGAGGCCCTTCTTGGTGATCTTGCCCATGTCGGTCTTCGGGAGCGCGTCGACGAAGGCGACGTGCTTGGGCACCATGTACGGCTCGAGCCACTGGCCCGCGCGCTGGATCACGTCGCGCTCGGCGTAGCGTCCCTTGTAGGCGTCTTCGAGCACCACGAAGGCCTTCACCGCGGCGCCGAGCACGGGGTCTTCGACGCCGATCACGGCCACCTCGCGCACGCCCTCGATGCGCTCGATCGCGCGCTCGACCTCGCGCGGCGGAACCTTCTCGCCGCGAGATTTGATGATCTCGTCCATGCGCGCGATGAAGGTGAGGTACCCCTCGGTGTCGATGCGGCAGAGGTCGCCCGTGTGAAGCACGCGCTCGCCAGGCTGCGGGCCGGGGCGGAGGTAGCGGTCGGTGATGTCGGGCTTGTTCCAGTAGCCGAGCATCACGTGCGAGCCGCGCACCACGAGCTCGCCGTCGTTGCCCGGCGGGAGCCTGCGGCCCTCGGCGTCGATCACCCAGAACTCGGTGCCGGGGATGGGCACGCCCACGCTGTCGGGCTTGCGGGCGAGGTCCTTCGGCGGGAGCCACGAGACGCGCTTGCACTCGGTGAGGCCGTACATCGAGTAGACCTTCGCGTTGGGCATGAAGCGCCCCAGGGCCTCGACGTGCCTGGGCAGGAGCTGCGCCGCCGTGCTCGACACGTACCGCACCGACGCGAGGTCGGGGGGCGTCACGTCGCGGAGCTCCGCGAGCATGGCGAACATCGTGGGCACGCCCGCGAAGCCCGTGACCCGCTCGGCCGCCGCGCGCGCGAGCGCGTGCATGGGGAAGGTGAAGCCCCGCTCGAGCACCAGCGTGGCGCCGAGGCGCACGGCCATGAGCCACTGGTAGAGCCCGTAGTTGAACGACAGGGGCACCACGCCGAGGATCACGTCGTCGGCCGTGTTCTCGAGCAGCGTGGTGACGCTCCAGCTCGCGAACTCGACGTTGCGGTGCGAGAGCATCGCGCCCTTGGGCTCGCCCGTGCTGCCCGAGGTGTAGATGATCATCGCGAGGTCGAGGTCGAGCGACGCGCGCGTCGGCGCCGTCGAGGGCGCGGCCTCGGCGAGCGCGTCGAGGGCCTCGCAGCGCGCCACGCCCGCCTCGCGCGCCGTCTCGACCGCCCCCGCGGAGCCCGACTGCGAGAGCCCCGGCATCACCAGCACCGGCGCGCCCGCCGCGTCGAGCGCGAGCGCCGCGCCCACCCAGTGCGGCGTCGCGACGGCGTCGGCCACGAGCGCCGCCGCGCCCGAGTCGCGCACCACGTAGGCGAGCTTCTCGGCGCGCATCTGTCCGCTCACCATGACGAAGGCCGCGTCGGCCTTGAGCGCGCCCCAGATGCCCACGGCCGCGTCGACGGAGTTGTCGCCGTAGATCACCACCCGGTCGCCGCGCGCGACGCCGCGCGACCGTAAGACCTGCGCCACGCGGTTGGCCCGCGCGTCGAGCTCGGCGTACGTGAGCCTGCGGCCCTGCGCCACGAGCCCGACCTTCTCGGGCGACCGCGACGCGGCGCGCTCGAGGAACTCCGGCGCCGTGCGCACCGAGGTCACTTCTCGACCTCGGGCACGGGCTCGGCGAGCAGGCTCGTGACGTGGAGCGGCCGCGTCGCGCGGCGCTTGGCGTCGATGTCCTTGTACACGCGCTCGACCTGCTCGGGCGTGAGGTGCACCACCGGGGCCGCGTCGGCCGCGGGCACCCCGTGGTTGCGGGCCCAGAGGCAGAGGTCCATCTCGGTGTAGGGGAGGGCGTAGTAGAACTCGTCCTGCCCCTGGGGGAGCGAGAACGTGTCGGTGGTCGGCGCGCGGTTGCAGATCTCGTCGGGCACGCCGAGCGCGCGCGCCATCGCGTACACCTGCGTCTTGTAGAGGTGCGCGATCGGCTTCACGTCGGCCAGGCCGTCGCCGCCCTTCACGAAGAAGCCCTGGTCGTACTCGAGGCGGTTGGGCGTGCCGCACACCGCGTAGTGCAGCCGGTCGGCGTGGTAGTACTCCATCGTCGTGCGAAGGCGCTGCTTGAAGTTCGTCGCCGCCACGAGCTGCAGGTACGCCTCGAACGGCAGCGCCGCGCTCATGCGCTCGCCCGACGGAGACTCGACCACCACGCGCGAGATGTTGAGCCGGTCGCCCTCGAGGATCGACGGGATCACGAGCTTCGACTTCCACCCCTCGGCGTACTGCGGAAAGACCTTCCGGATGGCCTCGTCCTGACGGGCGTAGCACCCCACCGCGGCGAGGGTGGGGGCGAGGTCTTCGGTGACGGTGGCGATGCCGAAGCGCTCGGCCAGGAGCCTGCCGTACGCGAGCGACTCCGACGACGAGGCGTGCTCGGGCATGAAGAGCCCGAGCACCTTCTTCGGGCCGAACGCGCGCACCGAGAGGGCCGTGCAGAGCGCGCTGTCGATGCCGCCCGAGATGCCCACCACGAGGCCCTTGCGGCGCAAGGTGCCGAGCACCTGCTCGCGGAGCGTCGCGGCGATCGCGTCGGCCGTGGCGATGGGGTCTGGGAGCGTGAGGGCGTCGCGGCTGAAGGTGTTCACGGTGCGGGAGGGTCGCACGACTCCGCGCGCGCCCTCAACGCCCATCCTCGATCGCAGGGAGGGGCTCCACCAACGCGAAAAACTCCCCTCGATGCGCGCATCTGGCGCACCCCCCGCGGCCGTTGAGCAAACAGCCGATCGTGTTAGAGAGACAGTGACCATGAGCTTCGACGTGATTCTTGTTGCAGCGCGCGGCGTGCGGCGCCCGGCCCTGTGGAGCCTCGCCGCGCTCGCGCTCGCGGGCTGCCCCACGCGCGGCAGCCTCGTGCCGCCGGGGGCCGAGGCCGACGGAGACGGGGGCATCCGGTACCCGGCCGACGTGCCTCCGCTCGGCCCGCCGTGCAGGCCCATCACCCAGGCCCCCCGCACCGACCCGTGCCCCACGATGGCCTCGTGCGGCCTGCCCATGCAGGCGCGGGTCAACGTCACGGGCGCGCGCTCGACGCTCACGGAGTTCCAGGTGCGGGTGACGCTGCCCGCGCAGGTGCGCATGGCCGCGGGGCCCGCGTGCGACCGCATGGTGTTCCGCACGGCCGCGGGCGCGTGGGCGCCGCACTTCGTCATCGACTGCCCGTCGGGCGAGGTGTGGGTGCGCGTGCCCGAGGTGCAGCCCGCGGGCACGGCCCTCACGCTCTACTACGGCGGCACGTCGCCCGTCGCCGCGGCCAACAGCTACGACGACACCTTCGACCGCGTGCCGCTGCGCGCCGCGAACCTCCTCGGCGCGTGGACCTTCGACGAGGGCACCGGCACCCGCACCTGCCCCACCTCGGGCACCGAGCCCTTCGACGCGTACACGCACGACACGCCCTTCGTGCAGGGCACCCCCGAGGTGCGCACCCCGCCCGTGCTCTGGAGCCGCGAGTCGCCGCCGTCGATCCTCGCGCCGGGCAACCCCTCGGCGCGCTTTCAGCGCGGCCAGTTCTCGCTGAACTTCCCCCGCATGGACGTCATCACCGACCGCCAGCACCCCGACCAGACCCTGGTGGGTCGCATCGTGAACTGGCGCACGCAGCACACGGCCCC
>JBDHVF010000608.1:0-5385 GCA_039809605.1 Polyangiales bacterium
GCGACGTCGCGGCCGACGCGCAGCCCTCGGACGCCGCCGACGCGAGCGACGCGCCCGACGACGCGGGCGGCGACGGCGCCGCCGACGCGGAGGACGCCTCGGACGCCGACGACGCCGCCGACGCGGCCTGCCCCGCGGGCCAGACGATGTGCATGGGCGCGTGCGTCGACACGAGCTCGAGCGCCGACCACTGCGGCGGCTGCGGGATGGCCTGCGCGCCCGCGGGCGCCACGGGCGCCTGCGTGATGGGCGCGTGCACGGTGGCGAGCTGCAACGCGGGCCGCGCCGACTGCAACATGATGGCGGCCGACGGCTGCGAGGTCGACCTCAACGCGAGCGCCGACCACTGCGGCCGCTGCGGCAACGCGTGCACCTTCGCCCACGCCTCGGGCGCGTGCACCATGGGCACGTGCGGCATCGGCGCCTGCAACGCGGGCTTCGGCGACTGCGACTCCGACGCTTCGAACGGCTGCGAGACCGACCTCAACACCACGGTGGGCTCGTGCGGCATGTGCGGCCGGGGCTGCACGCTCGCCAACGCCACGGCGGCCTGCGCCGCGGGCGCGTGCGCGGTGGGGGCCTGCAACGCGGGCTTCGGCGACTGCGACATGATGGCCGCCAACGGCTGCGAGGCGCCGCTCAACACCAACGCCAACTGCGGCGCGTGCGGCATGGCCTGCGCGCTCGGCACCCGCTGCTCGAGCGGCACGTGCGTCAGCTCGTGCCCCATGGGCACGACCTTCTGCATGGACCTGCTCATCTGCGTGAACACCTCGAGCGACCTGTCGAACTGCGGCGCGTGCGGCAACGCATGCCCCCCGCGCGCCAACTCGACCTCGACGTGCTCGGGCGGCGCGTGCGGCATCACCTGCACCGCGGGCTACGGCGACTGCGACATGAACGCGGCCAACGGCTGCGAGACCAACCTCAACACCACGCCCTCGGCGTGCGGCGCCTGCGGCCGCGCGTGCTCGCTGCCGCACGCCACGGCGGGGTGCGCCGCGGGCGCGTGCACCGTCGCGCGCTGCGACGCGGGCTACGGCGACTGCGACGGCAACCCGTCGAACGGATGCGAGACCGACCTCAACACCACCGTCTCGGCCTGCGGCGCGTGCGGCAGCACGTGCAACGTGGCCAACGCCACGGCCGGGTGCGCCGCCGGGCGCTGCACCGTGGCGACCTGCAACGCGGGCTTCGCCGACTGCGACATGAACGCGGCCAACGGATGCGAGACGCCCACGACGACGAACGCGAACTGCGGCGCGTGCGGGATGGCCTGCGCCGCGGGCACGCGCTGCGCGGGCGGCTCCTGCGTGAGCTCGTGCCCCATGGGCACGACCTACTGCGCGGCCAGCGGCGTGTGCGCCGACTTTCAGACCGACGCGAGCAACTGCGGCATGTGCGGCACGGTCTGCCCCGCGCTCGCCAACGCCTCGCCGTCGTGCGCGTCGGGCGCCTGCGGCTTCACCTGCAACACGGGCTTCGCCGACTGCGACATGAACCCGGCCAACGGCTGCGAGGCCAACCTCGGCTCGAGCGTGACCTCGTGCGGCGCGTGCGGCCGCGCGTGCCGGCCGCCGCACGCCACCGGGGCGTGCTCGACGGGCGCCTGCGGCGTCGTCGCGTGCGAGACGGGCTTCGGCGACTGCAACGGCGACCCGAGCGACGGCTGTGAGACCGACCTCACGTCGACCGCGAGCGCCTGCGGCACGTGCTCGACCGCGTGCCGCCCGGCCAACGGCACGGGCTCGTGCGCGATGGGCCGCTGCGCCGTCGCCGCGTGCGACCCGGGCTTTGGCAACTGCGACGGCAACGCGGCCAACGGCTGCGAGACGCCCCTCACGGGCAACAGCAGCTGCGGCTCGTGCGGCCACACCTGCGCGCCGGGCAGCTTCTGC
Organism: Polyangiales bacterium; assembly: GCA_039809605.1. Taxonomy (GTDB): domain Bacteria; phylum Myxococcota_A; class Polyangia; order Polyangiales; genus CAISKJ01. Next base: position 1,899 of record JBDHVF010000608.1, read on the forward strand.
TCGGGCGGCGCGTGCGTGAGCACGTGCACCTCGCCGGCGAGCTACTGCGGCGCGACGATGACCTGCGTCGACACCACGTCGGACGTGAACAACTGCGGCGCGTGCGGCGTCTCGTGCCCGGCGCCCTCCAACGCCACGCCCACCTGCGCGTCGAGCGCGTGCGGGTTCTCGTGCGCGGGCTCCTTCGCCAACTGCGACGCCATGGCGGGCAACGGCTGCGAGACCGACCTCTCGTCGAGCGCGGCCAACTGCGGCGCGTGCGGCGCCCGCTGCACCCTCTCGAACGCCACGTCGACCTGCGCGGGCAGCGCGTGCGCGGTGGCGACCTGCAACGCGGGCTTCGGCAACTGCGACGGCGCGCCGGCCAACGGCTGCGAGGTCAACCTCAGCACCAGCGCGGCCAACTGCGGCGCGTGCGGCAACGCATGCTCGCTCGCCAACGCCACGGCCTCGTGCGCCGCGGGGGCGTGCGCCGTCGCGTCGTGCAACGCGGGCTTCGGCGACTGCAACGGGCGCGCGTCCGACGGCTGCGAGGCGCCGCTCGACTCGTCGACCAACTGCGGCCGCTGCGGCGTGCGCTGCGCGGCGGGCACCTTCTGCTCCGGGACGATGTGCGTGAGCGCGTGCCCCTCGGGCACCACGTACTGCGCCGCCCAGGGCGCGTGCATCGACCTCTTGCGCAACCCCGACAACTGCGGCCGCTGCGGCAACGTGTGCCCGTCGGCGCCCCACGTGGTGCGCACCTGCATGGCGGGCACCTGCGGGGGCACCTGCGAGTCGGGCTACGGCAACTGCGACGTGAACGCGGGCAACGGCTGCGAGACCAACCTCAACACCTCGGTCACGAGCTGCGGCGCCTGCGGCAACCGCTGCAACCTCGCCAACGCGACCAACACGTGCTCGTCGGGCGCGTGCGCCATCAGCGCGTGCTACCCGGGCTTCGCCAACTGCAACGGCACCACCTCCGACGGCTGCGAGGTCAACCTCCAGACCGACAGCCGCAACTGCGGCGCCTGCGGCCGCGTGTGCGGCACGGGCATGGTCTGCCGCCTGGGCTCCTGCCGCTGACCGTCCGCACGGGCGGCGCGCCGTCCGCGCCGCCCCCTCTCCGCTGTTCGACGCCTGCGCAGGAGTGTCCCCGAGTTGCGCATCGGGGCGCGGCCTCTCTCGCGCGCATTCGCCGTAAAACAAGGGCCCTCGTGGGTGGCACGCGATCTGTTACAGTGAGCCGCCGAGAGAGATCAACGCGATGCTGGAGCGCACCGACACCTCGGAGTTCACACAGGGCGACGGGCCCGATATCACCTCGCGGTTCTTCGTCGAGGAGCCCGGCCGGCCGCCGCGGGTGGTGAGCCTCGAGCGCGGGCGGTCGCTGCGCATCGGGCGCGGCGAGGACCAGGACATTCGCCTCGACGACCCGCGCACCTCGCGCTGCCACGCGGTGCTCGAGTACGAGGGGGCCCGGGTGATCGTGCGCGACCTCGGGAGCAGCAACGGCACCTGGCTCGGCAAGGACCGCGTCGTCGAGACGGCGCCCGTGCTCCCCGGCGCGCTCGTGCGCGTGGGCGGCACGCGGATCATCCTGGTGCCCCCCGACTCGTCGGTGCGCCCCGAGACGCACGGTCCCGTGGTGGGCGACGCGCGCGTCGGCGTCGACGTCGTGGCCGCCGACCCGGCGAGCGTGCAGCTCTTCGCGCTGGTGCGCCGCCTCGCCGCGAGCGACCTGCCGGTGCTCGTGCAGGGCGAGACGGGCAGCGGCAAGGAGGTCGTCGCGCGCGCGCTGCACCGCTACAGCCCGCGCGCGTCGGGGGCCTTCATGGCCGTCAACTGCGCGAGCCTGCCCGAGGCCATCGCCGAGAGCGAGCTCTTCGGCCACGAGCGCGGGAGCTTCACCGGCGCGCTCGCGCGCAAGACCGGCGTGTTCGAAGCGGCCCACGGCGGCGTGCTGCTGCTCGACGAGGTGGGCGAGCTCTCGCCGTCGAACCAGGCGCGCCTCCTGCGCGTGCTGCAGGAGCGCGTCGTGGTGCGCGTCGGCGCCACGCAGCCCACGGCCGTGAACGTCCGCGTGGTGTGCGCCACCAACCGCGACCTCGCCGTCGAGATCGCGCGCGGGCGCTTCCGCGAGGACCTCTACTTCCGGCTGAACGGCGTGACGATCACCGTGCCGCCGCTGCGCGAGCGCCCGCGGGACATCCTCCCGATGGCCCGGCGGATGGCCGCCGAGCGCGGGGGCTACACCTTCGCCGACGACTTCGCCGAGGCGCTGCAGCAGTACGCGTGGCCGGGCAACGTGCGCGAGCTCCGCAACGCCGTCGACTGCGCCGTGGCCCTGGCCGAGGGCTCCGAGCTGCGCGCCGCGTACCTGCCCCCCGCGCTGCGCGGCCCCGCCCGCGTGAGCGACGACCCCTCGCCCCTGCGCTCGCGGATGGACGACATCGAGCGCAGCGCGATCGTCTCGGCCCTCGAGAAGCACCACGGCAACCAGTCGCACGCGGCCGTCACGCTCGGCATCTCGCGCCGCACGCTGATCTACAAGATGGAGCGCTACGGCCTCAAGCAGCCGCCCAGGAGCGCCCGCGATGCGTGACGCGCGAGGCGGCCGATGATCCCCCCGGGCGCGGTGCTCGACGGGCGCTACCGCGTCGTGCGCCTGCTCGGCGAGGGCGCGATGGGGGCCGTGTACGAGGCCGAGCACGTGCTCATCGGCCGCCGCGTCGCGCTGAAGCTTTTGCACGCGCGCTACACGCGCAGCCCCGAGGCCGTGGCGCGCTTCACCCGCGAGGCGCGCGCCGCGGCGGCCATCGGCCACCCCAACATCGTCACCGTGACCGACTTCGGCGCCCACGACCGCCAGCCCTTTCTCGTGATGGAGCTCCTGCGCGGCGAGACCCTCGGCGAGCGCGCGGCGCGCCTCGAGATGATCCCCCCGCGCGAGGCCTGCCGGATCATGGGCCAGGTGCTCTCGGCGCTCGACGCCGCGCACGCCATCGGCATCGTGCACAGGGACCTCAAGCCCGACAACGTCTTCGCGGGCGGCGAGCGCAGCGCCCGCGTGAAGCTCCTCGACTTCGGCGTGTCGAAGTTCCACCCGCGCGGCGCGCGCGTCGAGCACGTCACGCAAGACGGGCTCCCCATCGGCACGCCGCACTACATGGCCCCCGAGCAGTGGACGGGGCAGCGCGACGTCGACCACCGCGCCGACCTCTTCGCCGCGGGCGTGATGCTCTACGAGCTGCTCTCGGGCGGCGTGCCCTACGAGGCCTCGAGCCAGGGCGAGCTCTACGGCGAGGTCGTGCACGGCACGCAGCCCCCGCCCGCGCCGAGCGCCATCGCCCCGACCGCGCCGCCCGAGCTCGACGCCGTGGTGCTCAAGGCCGTCTCGCGCGACCGCGCGCTGCGCTTCCAGACCGCCGAGGAGTTCCTCGAGGCGCTGCGCCCCTTCGGCGCCGACGCCGTGCTGCACCGCGCGCCGCCCGACGCCGACCTC
>JBDHVF010000609.1:0-5384 GCA_039809605.1 Polyangiales bacterium
GTACCTCGCGCTCGCGGCGCTCGCGCCCGCGGCGCTCCTGCGCGGCGCGGCGCGCGCGAGGGCGCTCGCGACCGTCGTGGCGCTCGCGTCGCTCGCCGCGGGCTGGTCGATCGTTCGCGACCGAACGACCGACGCGCACGAGTACGCCTGGGCGCGACGCCGGCTCCGCGCCGTGCCCCCGTCGTGTCGCGTGGCGTGGGTGACCTTCGCGGGGCCGCGGCGCACGGTCTTTCTGCCGACCTGGGAGCACCGCGGCCCCTCGCTGGGCATCGACGCGCGCACCCCGGTGAACCCTCGCGCGCTGCTCGCCCCCCTCGGGTGCACGTACTACGTGCGCACCACGGCGTGCGACACGCCCGACGGCGCCCCCGCGTGCGCCGAGATCGAGCGCGCCCTCTCGCTCGAGCCCGTCGCGACGGCGGTGTTTCCCGCGCGCGCGAGCCACCGCGGGCTGCCCTATCCCCGCGCGACCGCGCGCGCCACCGTCTACCGCGTGCGAGGCTTCGCGCCCCTTCGCTAGCACACGACGCGACGGCCACCTTCGTCCCGCATCGGGGCGCTCGTCCTCGGCCGCGAGGGCGCGCGCCGCCCGCGATTGCCGCGACGCCGCCGAGGCCCTTCGCTTGCACGAGCGAGGCCCATGACTTCGAAACGCCCGGCGCAACTGCTCCTCGCGACGCTCGTGGCGTGGGGTTGCTCGCCCCGTGCGGGCATCTGTCCGCCGGCGCCGCGCCCGCGCCCCTCGGCCTTCGTGCGCGTCGAGACCGTCGCGCTCGACGCGAGCGGCGCGGCCCTCGTCGCGCAGGGCAACGTGTCGTTCGACGAGGAGCACGTGGCCGCGATCATCCCCCCGGTGCAGGGGCGCGTGCTGCGCCTGCTCGCGGCGCCGGGCGACCACGTCGAGGCGGGCGCCGCGCTGGCGAGCGTGTACTCCGCCGAGGTGGCGGGCGCGGGCGCGGGGCTGAGCGAGGCGCACATCAACCGCATCGCCGCCGAGCAGGCCCTCGCGCGCGCGGAGCGACTCGCGGCCGAGGGGGCGGGCTCGCTGCGCGAGGTGGTCGACGCGCGCGCCGCGCTCGCCACCGCGCGCACCGAAGAGGCCCGCGCGGGCGCCGTGCTCCAGAGCCTCGGCGCGCCCCGCATGGCCGTGGGGCTCTACACCCTGCGCGCCCCCATCGCGGGCACGGTGGTCGCGCGCGCGCTGCGTGTGGGCGCCGAGGCGAGGCCCGACGCGTCCGAGCCCGCGTTCCTCGTGGCCGACCTCGACCACGTCTGGGTGCTCGCCCACGTGCACGAGGCGCAGGGCTCCGCGGTGCGCCCCGGAGACCGCGCCGAGATCGACGTGCCCGCCCTCCCCGGCCGGCGCTTCGAGAGCACCGTCGACCACGTGGCCGACGCCGTCGACCCCAACACCCGCACCCTGGTGGTGCGCGTGCGGCTCGACAACCCGGACCACGCGCTCAAGCCCGAGATGTTCGCGCGCGTGACGATCCGCACGCGCGCCGAGGGCGTGGCGCTCGTGCCCACCACCGCGCTCGTGACCGAGGCGCGCGGCTACGCGGCCTTCGTCGAGACCTCGCCGGGCCGCTTCGAACGCCGGCGCGTGACCCTGGGCGCCGAGCTCGAGGGGCGCGCGCAGGTGCTCGGCGGGCTGCGCGCGGGCGAGCGCGTGGTGGTCGAGGGCGCCCTGCTGCTCGACGCGGCCGCCGAGCAGGTGCTGTGAGGTGACGACGTGTTGAAGCGGCTCGTCGCGCTCGCGGTCGACCGCCCCTGGGCGGTGCTCGCGGTGGCCGCCGTGGCGGCGCTCTTCGGCTACGCGCAGATGCTCGGCGTGCCCATCGAGGCCTTCCCCGACGTGACCAACCTCCAGGTGCAGGTGATCACCCTCGCGCCCGGCCGCGCGGCCGAGGAGACCGAGCGCCAGGTGACCATCCCCATCGAGCGCGAGCTCGCGGGCCTGCCCGACATGGTCGACCTGCGGTCCATCTCGGTGTTCGGGCTCTCGCAGATCACCTGCACCTTCGACGACGACGCCGACGACTTCGTGGCCCGCACCCGCGTGGCCGAACGGTTGCGACAGGTCGACCTGCCCGAGGGACTCGTCGCGCGCCTCGGCCCCGAGAGCACCCCCGTCGGAGAGATCTACCGCTACACCGTCGACGCCCCGGGCATGACCGCGATGGACCGCCGCGGGCTTCAAGACTGGGTCGTCTCCCGCGCGCTGCGCCGCGTGCCGGGCGTGGCCGACGTGGTGTCGTTCGGAGGCTTCCAGCGCCAGTACCAGGTGCGCGTCGACCCCACGCGCCTCGCCGTGCGCGGCATGGGAATCCCCGACGTCGTCGAGGCCCTGCGCCGCTCGTCGGGCGCCGCGGGCGGCAACTACATGCGCCACGGCTCCGAGGAGTACGTCGTGCGCGGCCTCGGCTACCTCCAGAGCCCCCGCGACCTCTCGCGCGTGGCCCTCTCGTCGTCGCACGGCGTGCCCGTGCGCGTCGACGACGTGGGCGAGGTGGTGCTCGGCCACGTGCCCCGCCGCGGCGTCGTGGGGCGCAACGACGACGACGAGGCCCCCGAGGGCATCGTGCTCCTGCGCAAGCGCATGTCGCCCAACGAGGTGCTCGACGGCGTGCACCGCGAGGTCGACCGGCTCAACCGCGAGGTGCTCCCGCGCGGCGCGCGCGTCGTGCCCTACTACGACCGCACCGAGCTCATGACCCGCTCGCTCCACACCGTGCGCCACAACCTGCTCGAGGGCGCCCTGCTCGTGGTGGCCGTGCTCGCGCTCTTCCTCGGCGCGCTGCGCGGGCCCCTCGTGGTCGCGACGGTGATCCCCCTGGCGCTCCTCACGGCGTTCACCGGGCTGCGGCTCCTCAAGATGCCCGCCAACCTCATCTCGCTCGGCGCCGTGGACTTCGGCATCCTCGTCGACGGCGCGGTGATCTTCGTCGAGACGGTCTACCACGTGGGCGCCACGCGCCCCGAGCTCACGCGCCCCGAGGTGGTGCGCGAGGCCGCCTCGCAGGTGGTGCGCCCGGTGGTCTACTCGCTGGCGATCATCACCGCGGCCCTGCTGCCCATCTTCACCATGCAGCGGGTCGAGGGGCGCATCTTCGCGCCCATGGCGCTCACCTACGGCTTCGCCCTGCTCGGCGCGCTCGTCTGGTCGCTCACCGTCGTGCCCGCGCTCTCGCGCCTCGCCATCAAGCTCCCCAGGGCCCCGCACGGCGACCCCCACGCCCACGCCGAGCCGCGGTGGGTCACCCGGCTGCGCGCGCGCTACGAGCGCCTCGTGGCGTTCACCCTCGGGCGCCCCAACCTCGTCGCGGCGGTCATCGCCGCGGCCCTCTTCGTCGCCCTCGCCGCGGGGCGCGGGCTCGGGAGCGAGTTCCTGCCCGAGCTCAACGAGGGCGGGATGTTCGTCACCGCGGTGTTCCCCGCGTCGCAGTCGCTCGAAGAGGGCGAGCGCATCGTGCCCGAGCTCCGGCGGGTGATCCGGTCGTTCCCCGAGGTGCGCGAGGCCGTCTCGCAGCTCGGGCGGCCCGAAGACGGCACCGACCCCGCGCAGGTCACCGTCGCGCAGATCATGGTCTCGCTCCGCCCCGAGGAGACCTGGACCACCGGCCGCTCGCGCCAGCGCCTCGTCGAAGACATGCGCCGCGAGCTCGGCCGCGTGCCGGGCGTCTCGTACATCTTCTCGCAGCCCATCGTCGACAACGTGCTCGAGAGCATCTCGGGCATCAAGGGCAAGGTCGCCGTCAAGATCTACGGCGACGACCTCGAGGTCATGCAGCGCCTCGCCGAGCAGACCCGCGACGCCATCGCGCCCGTGCGGGGCGTGCGCGACCTCGGGCTCTATCAAACCGGCGTGGCGCCGCAGCTCCGCATCGACATCGACCGCGACGCCATCGCCCGCTACGGCCTGCGCGTGGCCGACGTCGACGACGTGATCTCCGCCGCCATCGGCGGCACCGCGGCCACCGAGATCTGGGAGGGCGAGCGCCGCGTCGAGGTCTCGGTGCGCGTCTCCGAGCCCTTCCGCGTCGGCGTCGACCGCATCCGAGAGATCCCCGTGCGCACGCCCGACGGCGCCCGCGTGCCCCTGGGCGCCCTCGCCGAGGTGCACGTGGGCTTCGGCCGCGCGGCCATCCAGCGCAACCAGGCCCAGCGCTTCATCGCCCTCAAGTTCAACATCGAGGGGCGCGACCTCGGGTCCGTCGTCGCCGAGGCCCGCGCCCGCGTGCGACGCGCCGCGCCCATGCCCGCGGGATACGCCATGACCTGGGGCGGCGAGTTCGAAAGCCAGCAGCGCGCCATGCGCCGCCTCGCGGTGATCGTGCCCGTGGCCGTGCTCATCATCTGCCTCCTGCTCTACGGCGCCTTCGGGCGCGTGCGCAGCGCGCTCGTCGTGCTCGCCGCCGCGCCCCTGTGCCTGCCCGGCGCCGCCCTCGCCCTGCGCCTCGCGGGCGTCAACCTCTCGGTGTCCGCCGTCGTCGGGGGCATCGCCCTCCTCGGGCAGACCGTGCTCGCGGGCGTGGTGGTCGTCTCGTCGATCAACGAGCTGCGCGACAGCGGTGCGCCCCCCGTCGTCGCCGTGGTCGAAGGCACCGCCCGACGCATGCGCGCCGTGCTCATCACCGCCGCCCTCGCCGCCCTGGGGCTGCTCCCCGCGGCGCTCTCCCACGCCATGGGGAGCGAGACGCAGCGCCCCTTCGCCCTGGTGATCGTGGGCGGCGTCACGCTCGCGACTCCGTTGCTGCTTTTCGTGCTCCCCACGCTCTATCGTTGGATCGAACGCGACGAGCGCGACGGCGACGACCCGTCCGCGACGCGCCCGGCGCAAAGCCCCTCGGACGACGGATGACCCGCACCGCCCTCGCTGCCACGCTCGCGCTCCTCTCCTCGCTCGCCCCCGCGGGCCTCGCCGCGCAGCCCACGCCCGCCGAGGCCCCGCAGGCCGAGGGGGGCTTCACCCTCGACGACGCGGCGGCCGCGATGCGCGCGGGCCACCCCCTGCTCGCGGCCTCGCGGGCGACGGCGCGCGCCGCCGAGTCCGACGTGGTCTCCGCGGGCCTGTGGACCAACCCCGTGCTCAGCGCCTCGTACACGCGCTCGGTGGGCTTCACCACGTACGACCCCGACATCGGCATGCCGCAGGTGGGCGTCACGCAGCTCCTCGAGACCTCGGGGCTGCCCTCGGCGCGGCGCAGCGCGGCCACGTTCAACCGCGACGCCGCACGCGCCGACACGCGCGCCCTCGAGCTGTCGCTCACGTTCGACCTGCGCGCCGCGGCCGCCTCGCTCGCCGAGGCCGAGGCGCGCGCGCGGGTGCACCGCGAGGCCGTCGACGACCTCGCCCACGCCGCCCAGGTGGTGCGCGCCCGCGT
>JBDHVF010000610.1:0-5383 GCA_039809605.1 Polyangiales bacterium
CGGCGCCGCCGGTCTCCGCGCCGCCCGCGCCGGCGCACGACGACGAGCCCCCGAGGCCCGCGTCGTCGGAGGCCACGGTGATCCGCCCCTCGCCGTACGCCGCGCTCGAGGCCGCGGGCATGCTCGGCCCGCTGCCCGCCGCGGGCAACCGCAACCCCATGCCGGGCGCGCCCTCGTCGGTGGTGGTGTCGCCGTCGGCCGTGTCGCTGCCCGTGGTGACGCCGCGGCCCGGCGCGGTGGCCCCGCAGGTGTCGCTCCAGCCCGTCGCGCCGATGGCGTCGCCCTCGTCGCCGGGCATCGCGGGCATGGGCCCGTCGTCGCCGGGCTCGTACGACGACCCCTTCGGGCCCATCGACATCCCGCCGCCCTCGTCGCAGCAGCCCGCGGAGAAGACCGTCGCGGGCACCTCACCCCGTACGCTCATCCTCGCGGGCATCACCCTGGTGATCGGGCTCATCGCGGCCATCATGCCGCCGCCGCCGAACGCTCAGAACGCACGGGGGCGCGCGCCGCGGGTGCAGGCCGAGGTGCAGACCGTCGGCGCGCCGCCGCCGACGACGAACAACATCCTCCAGCTCCCGATCTCGGAGCCGGGGCTCGTGGGGGTGATCGTGCCCGCGCCGATCCCGATGACCGACGCGCAGGGCCACCCCCGGCCGCTGCCGCCGCCCAACCCCCAGGACCCGATGAAGCTCGCCGCCGAGGCCGTGGCCGCGAACCGCTACGCCGACGCGATGGTACTCTACGAGCGCCTCGCCGCGGAGCACCCCGAGGCGCCGCTGTTCCGCCAGTTCGCCACCGTGCTGCGGGCCCGCGTCGCCGCGATGAACTGCCAGCCAGGAGCGCCAGGATGCATCCCCTCGAACGCCACCGCCCTCCCCACGCCCTCGCCCTCGCGCTGACGGCGACGCTCGGCGCGGGCTGCGGCACGCAGCAGGGGCCGACGCTCTTCCCCATCACCCTGCGGGTGATGAGCGACGCGCGGCCGATGCCCGGCGCGCAGATCGTGATCCGCGACAGGCCCCAGGGCACCACCGACGCGCAGGGCTCGTTCCGCATGCGCATGACGGGCGTCGAGGGCGGCGTCGTGCCGGTGACGGTGCGCTGCCCCAGCGGCTTCGTCTCGCCCGCCGACCCGGTGCAGGTGACGCTGCGCTCGTCGGTCGCGATCGACCGCAACGCGCGGGGCGCGGGCATCGAGACCACGGTGCAGTGCCCGCCCGACCAGCGCATCGCCGCGGTGATCGTGCGCACGCCCAACCGCGCCAACCTCCCGGTGTTCTACCAGGGCCGCGAGATCACCCGCACCGACCTGCAGGGCGTGGCGCACATGATCTTCAAGGTGCACCCGCGCGACGTGCTGATGTTCCGCATCGACACGACGTCGCAGCCGCTGCTGCGCCCGGCCAACCCCACGTTCAACGTCGCCACGCGCGAGGGCGACGACGTGTACGTGAGCACGCTCAACTTCGAAGAGGCCGCGCCCCCGAGGCAGCCGCGCCGCCCGTCGGGGCCCGCGGTGCCGATCATCCGACGCATCCCGCCGTCGCGGCACATGGGCGGCGGCTTCTTCTGATGGCCTTCGGCTCCCTCCCGCGGGCGCTCGCCCTGTGCTTCGCCCTCGGGTGCGCGCGCGAGCGCGAGCCCGCCACGCCCGCGGAGACCGTCGCGGCGTTCACGTCGGCGCTCGAGCAGTCGGCCGGCGACCCCCTCGCGCGCCGCAGGGTGTACGCCCTGCTCTCGCAGCGCGCGAAGGACTCGCTCGAGCAGCGCGCCGCGCGCGCGTCGCAGGTCTCGGGCAGGACCTTCGAAGCGTGGGAGATGCTCAGCCCCGGCCGGGTGAAGATGCACATCCAGTTCGACCCCGGCGCGCTCACCGTCCGCGTCGCGGGCGCGCGCGCCGTGGTGACCGCGCGGGGGCGCGCGGGCGGCGTCGCCGACGTGCCCCTGGTGCTCGAAGAGGGCCGCTGGCGCGTCGACCTCGCGCTCCCCCCGGCCGTGGCGCCGCGCGCGGGCGACGGCGGGGCGTGACCGCGGGGAGATTTCACGACCTCGGGCTTGCCTCCCGCGGTGCGAGTGTGAAATTCTCTGTCACCGAAGAGATCCGGCGGCACGGGTGTGGCCGAAGGTTCGGTCGGCGCCGTCGGGCGGAGGTCGAGCGGGTGTGGGCGGTTTCACGGGCGTCAAGGTCTTCTCGGCAACGCGGGCCAAGGACCGCGAGGAGCTGGGCGAGGTGATCACCCGCTGGCTCCGGAGCAACCCCAACCTCACGATCGTCGACAAGGTCGTCACGCAGAGCTCCGACCGCGAGTTCCACTGCCTGACGATCACGCTCTTCTATCGCGAGTGATCCGCGCGGCGCGCGGGGGGTGATGTACCCTTCGCGGCCGTGAGCCTCACGACCCTCGGAGCGCGCGAGCCCGCGCCACTCACCGACGCCTGGCTCGACGCCGCGTTCGCGGCCACGCGCGAGGTACGCATCCGCCGCGCGGTGCGCACGGCCCCGGGCCGCGAGGAGCGCCGCAGGGTCATGGTGCTCACGGGCGCCGACATCGCGCAGCTCCGCTGGCTGCTGCGCCTGCGCGCGACGGCGTGCGCGGGCGCCGGCGGGCGGCAGTGGTCGATGGAGCTGCGCAACACGCGCAGCCGCGTCGCGACCCTGCACGTGGTCGCGTCGCGCTTCGTGCGGGTGCTCGGCGACGCGGGGGGCTGGGGCGAGCTGCGCGACGTCGAGACGCTCGCGCGGTGGTTCGACGCGCGCGGCTTCCGCGCGCCCTTCGAGGCGTGGAAGCTCGCGCGCGGCTCGGTGCGCTCGCCCTGACCGCTACTTGCCCGTGCCGGGCGGAGGGAGCGACGCGCGCGAGGGCTCGTGGCGGAACGAGAGGTAGGTCTGGTCCTTCAGGCCGCGCTCGTAGTCGTTGAGCAGGCGCATGCCCTCTTGGGGCTTGAGCCGGTCCTGCTTGATGGCCTGGTCGATCTGGGCCTTGATCTTCGAGCCGAGCTCGTTGGGGAAGTACTGCGTCATCGCGAGCACCTCGCTCACGGTGTTCCCCGGGATCGTCTCCTCGATGTAGTACCCGCGCTCGTCGTCGTCGTCGAGGAAGACGTGCACCTCGTTGACGCGGCCGAAGAGGTTGTGCAGGTCGCCCATGATGTCCTGGTAGGCGCCCGTGAGGCAGATGCCCAGGTAGTACGAGCCCTTCGCCACGTCGTGCAGCGGGAGCGTGTCCCTCACGTCGTTGCGGTCGATGAACTTCGACACCTTGCCGTCGGAGTCGCAGGTGATGTCCACGAGCGTGGCCTGGAGCGTCGGCCGCTCGTCGAGCCGGTGGATCGGCACGATGGGGAAGAGCTGCCCGAGCGCCCAGTGGTCGAGCAGCGACTGGAACACCGAGAAGTTGCAGATGTGCTGGTCGGCGAGCTGGGTGCGCAGGTCGCCGATGTCCTCGGGCACCTCCTCGGGCTCGAGCGTCGCCGCGCGGCGCTCGATGGCTTCGGCGATCTCCCAGTAGAGCTGCTCGACGCGAGACTTCACCCGCAGGTCGAGGATGCCCAGCTCGAACATCTTCTGCGACTCTTCTTTGATGTCGAGCAGGTCGTGCCAGCTCTCGTTGAGGTTCCGGTCCGAGAGGTGCTCGCCGATGTACACCAGGTCGCGCAGGAGCTTGTGGTCGGGCGCCTGCTGCACGTACGCCTGCGTCGGGGTCTTCTCGATCGACCCGAAGGCCTCGACCACGAGCACCGAGTGGTGCGCCACCGTGGCGCGGCCCGACTCCGACACGATCGTCGGGTGCGGGACCTTCTCCTCGTCGCACACGTCCATGATGTTGTAGACGATGTTGTCGGCGTACTCCTGCACCGAGTAGTTCATCGACGAGTGGAAGGTCGACCGCGAGCCGTCGTAGTCGACCGCGAGCCCGCCGCCCACGTCGACGTACTCCACCGCGTGCCCCATCTGGCGGAGCTTGGCGTAGTAGCGCGCCGCCTCGCGCACCGCCCGCTTGATGATGAGGATGTCGGGCACCTGCGAGCCGATGTGAAAGTGCAGGAGCTTGAACGCGCTCGCCATCCCCGCGTCGGCGAGGATCTGCGTGGCCTCGAGGATCTCCGCGGTGGAGAGGCCGAACTTGGCGTTCTCGCCGCCCGACGTGGCCCACTTGCCCGCGCCCTTCGAGAGCAGCCGCACGCGCAGGCCGATCATGGGCTCGACGCCCATCTCGCGCGCGATGCGCACGACCGAGCGCACCTCGCCCAGCTTCTCGACGATGAGGATCACCCGCTTGCCGAGCTTGCGGCCGATGAGGGCCGTGCGGATGAACGCGTCGTCTTTGTAGCCGTTGCACACGATGAGCGCCTCGGGGTCGGCGTGCTCGGCCAGCGCCGCGAAGAGCTCGGGCTTCGAGCCCGCCTCGAGGCCGTAGTGAAACGCCGCGCCCGCCGCGAGGATCTCGTCGACCACCTCGCGGAGCTGGTTGACCTTGATGGGGAACACCCCGCGGTAGTCGCCCAGGTACTTGTTCTCGGCGATCGCGCGCAGAAAGGCCTGGTTGATGGTCCGCACGCGGTGGTGGAGGATGTCCTGGAAGCGCACGAGCAGCGGCGTCTGGAGCCCCTCTTCGAGGGCCTCGCTCACCACGTCGAGGATGGGGATGCTCGCGCCCTGCGCCTGCAGCGGCGAGACCGTGAGGTTGCCGTCGGGCGTGACGCCGAAGTACCCGCTGCCCCAGCGGTCGATCATGTAGAGCGCGACCGCGTCGTCGGTGGTCCAGGGCGGGTCTTCCTCGCGGTGAGGAAGCGGGGAGTCGTTCTCTTCCAACGTGGTGATCCTCGATGCGTGGCGGGGGGTGCGAGACGCGCCGCGAGGGATGAGGGGACGCGGCGCGCGCCGAATTCATCGCAACGTCGCCCGTGCGTCAAGGCGCGCGGGCGTGACATCACGGCCTCGCCTCAGCGCCGGCCCTTGAACCCCATCATGCCCTGCACCACCGACTCGCTCGCCTCGGCGATCTCGGCCTGCTCGCGCGCCCGATCCGCGCAGTCCTCGCACATCTTCTTCGCGCGCCCGCCGACCCGCACGGTCTTCAGGCTGTCGACCTCGTCTCCGCACTGCTTGCAAACCGCCATGGTGGCACGACCTCCGTCGCGCCGAAGCGTACCGCGCCCCGCGCGCCTGCGGTAATGGACGGCCGATGCAGCCCTGGGACCCCCGCGACGCGTGGTCGCTCCTCTCGCCCGACCCCGCCGCCCGCGCGGACCTCCCGCGGTGGATGCACGCCGCGCGGACCTTCCTCGGCGCCGAGCTCGCGGCGCTCGACGCGCGCGCCGCGGCGGGCGAGCGCTTCGAACTGACCCTCGGCGTGTCGCCCGCGAGGGAGCCCGCGCG
>JBDHVF010000611.1:0-5380 GCA_039809605.1 Polyangiales bacterium
AGGGTCGCGACGGCGCGCGCCACGTCGGGCTCCTGCGCGCCGACCACCGTGGGCACGCCCGCGCGCAGGCCGCCGGCCTTGTGCCACACCGGCCCGGCGCGGTCGCCGAGGCCGTCGAGCGCGGGGTGCGCGGGCGACGGGGGGAGGAGCACGTTCGCGTGGTCGTCGCCGACGGGCGTGAGGAGCTGCGCGCGCGGCGCGGGAAGCGCCGAGGTGGGGTCGTCGCGCAGGCCGATGTTGGCCTCGATGACGGCGAAGGCCGCGCGGCGCTCGAGCGCCCAGCGCAGCAGCACCGCGTAGCGCAGGTCGTAGGGGGCGAGCGGGCCGAGCGAGGGGGCCTCGCGCGCGAGGGCCTCGGCCGCGGGGCGCAGGGCTTCGACCTGGCGGGCGAGGTCGCCCGGCTCGATCCAGCGCGGGGTCGTCGAGCCGCGCGCGAGGAGCTGGTAGCGCTCGCGCTGCCCGTCGAGCGTCTCGGAGAGCGGGGGCTTGGTGGCGAGCACCAGCGGCGCGTCGGCGCCCGCGCGGTCGAGGAGCCCGCGCGCGATCGACGCGAGGAAGCGCGCGGTGCTCGCCTTGCCGCACGAGCCCGCCACGAGCGCCCACGGCAGCGCCGCGCCGCGCTCCGCGAGCCCCGCGCGCGCGAGGAGCCACGCGAGCCGCCGCGCGTGCAGGTGCTCGGGCGAGGGGAAGGGGCGGTCCTCGATCCAGCGCATCGCGTCTTCGAAGGTCATCGCCGCGCCCCCCGGCCCTCGCGCTGCGCGACGTGGACTCCGCCGAGCACCAGGGCCACGCCGAGCCACTGCGTGAGGCCCATCGGCTCGTGGAGCACCAGCGCCGCGAAGACCATCACCGCGGGCCGCTGGAGCAGGGTGAGCACCGACACGCGCGTCGCCCCGAGGCGGTGCAGCGCGACGAGGAAGGCCACGTTCGCGACGGCGGCGGCGAGGCCGATCCACACGCCGACGGGCCACGCGGCGCGCGGCGGCAGGCCGCTCCACGGCAGCACGAGCGCCGACGCGACGGCGGCGTTCACGAGAAAGACCCACGTCGACACGACCGGCGGGCCGAAGGCGGCGGTGACGTCCTCCATGAGGTTGCGGTAGACCGTCGAGCTCGCGACGGCGCCGAACGCGAGGGCGACGCCGACCGCGTCGAGGGCGAGCGCGCCGGGGCGCAGGGCGCCGAGCGTGAGCGCGATGCCCGCGACGGACGCGGCGAGGGCGGCCCAGAAGCGCGGGCCGGGCCTCACGCGGCCGCGGGCGCGCGCCACGAGGGCGACGGCGGCGGGGGTCGTGGCGACGAGGGTCATCTGCGTGACGGCGGGCAGCCGCGTGAGCGCGAGGAGCGAGAGCGCGTTGGTCGCCACGAGCAGGAGGCTCGCGCGGGCGATGCGCGCGAGGCCCGCGAGGCCCGGCCAGCGGAGCGCGCGCGTGAGGGGCACGATCGCCGCGGCGCCCACGAGGTTGCGCAGCGCGAGGAGCTGCCACGGCGAGGCGGCGGCGCGGTACCCGAGCTTGACCAGCACGGGCTCGACCGACGCGCCGAGCAGCGCCGCGAGCACCCAGAGCGCCGTCGCCCGCTCGCCCACGTCAGGCGCCGATCCAGCGCACGATCTCGGCGTGCGAGCGGCGCTCCCAGCCGAGGCGCGCGAGCGTGCGGCCGCGGGAGACGAGGTCCTCGCCCGTGAGCACGCCGGCCATCTGCGCGATCGACCGCACCGTGGGCACGTCGACGCCGGCCTTGCCCGCGAGCGCGAGCACGGGCGCGAGCGTGCACGACACGTCCTCCTTGAGGTAGCGGTGGTCGAGCGTGGTGGGCGCCCACGACATGCGGTAGTTGGGCACCGAGCGCATCGCCGTGAGGAGCGACGTCGGGTCGCAGCCGTAGTACCGGTCGAGCAGGTCCTTCATGGCGATGAGCGGGGCCTCGTAGGCGTCGGCCACGGCGCGGAACTCGCGCTCGACCTCGTCGAGCAGCGCCGCGGTCCGCTCGGTGAACCCGTCGAGGTAGAAGAGAAAGGGCTCCTTGCGGTCGATGCGGTTCATGTTGGCGACCATGGTGGCCGGGTGCGCGAGCGCGCCGAAGTCGGTCAGGCCCCGCTGGATCACGTTGCGCGCCGCCTCGAGCCTCGGGAAGTACCGGTTCACGAGCGGCGCCCACGCGAGGGTCTCGGTGCGCCGCGGCGCCGAGAAGAGCGTCCACTGCTTGAAGCCTCGCACCCACACCGAGTCGTCCTCCTGCACGCGGCAGGCGAAGAGCGCGTCGGTCTCGAGCACGGGCACCGACCGCACGCCGCGCGCTCGCAGCGCGTGCTCGACCTCGACGGAGCCGCAGAGCTTGCTCGAGAACAGCACCAGGCGGTGGTGGCCGTCGAGGTGCGGCGCGAGGCGCGCGGCCACGTCGAGGTACGCCGTGGCCACCGACGCGACGAAGATCGTGCCCACCGACGACGCGAAGCGCGACGCGTCGTCGGTCACGTCTTCGAGCGCGAACGAGCCCTCGACCTTGCCCGTCGCGCGCAGCGTCTTCGCGCGCGCGAGCCTCGAGAGCCGCGCCGCGTCGCGCACCAGCATGTGCACCGCGTGGCCCCGGCTCGCGAGGTAGCACGACAGCGCGCGGGCCGAGTTGCCCGAACCCACGACTCCCACGGCGCTTCTCGACGACTCCTGCATGCGCGTCGCTGACCGCGCGGTCATATCACGGCGACGCGCGCGGTCTCGCGGCGCGTAGCGCATTCGTGAGGGCCGCGCGCGCGACGTCGATGGGCCCGTTGCCGCGCCGCGCGATGGCCCCGCGGCGCACGCGCTCGCGGCCGTCATCGACGGCGGCGCGGTGTCGCGAGGCGCGTGGCGATCCGCGTCGCGGTGTGTCCTCGCGACTCGCCGTGTAGCATCGCGGTCGAAGGGAACGTCGATGCAACTCACCACGCCGGCCGCGTCGCTCGCGTCGCTCGCGCTGCTCGTCGGGTGCTCCGGCGGCGAGCGCCCCGCGAGCGCGCGCGACGCCTCGCTCGACGCGCCGAGCGAACCTGCGGACGCGCCCGTCGACGCGCCGACGCGCGTGCTCCTCTTCACGCGCACCACGGGCTACAGGCACGCGGCCATCGAGCCGGCGGTGGCCGCGCTGCGCCGCGCGGGCGCCGCGCGCGGGTGGTCGGTCGATCACACCGAGGACCCCGCCCGCTTCACGCCCGACGGGCTCTCGGCGTACCGCGCCGTGGTCTTTCTGCTCACGTCGGGCGACGTGCTCGACGACGCGGGCCAGCGCGCGCTCGAGGGCTACATCGCGTCGGGGCGCGGCTTCGCGGGCGTGCACTCGGCCTCTGACACCGAGTACGACTGGCCCTGGTACGGCGAGCTGGTGGGCGCGTACTTCCTCCGCCACCCCGCGGGCACGCCGCGCGCGACCGTCGCGGTCGAAGACCCCGCGCACGCGGCCACGGCGCACCTGGCCGCGCGATGGACCCTCGACGACGAGTGGTACACCTTCCGCTCGAACGCGGGCGAGCGACCCTTCGCGCACGTGCTCCTCTCGCTCGACGAAGAGAGCCTCGGCGCGGCGCCCGAGTTTCGCACCGGCGACCACCCCGTCGCGTGGTACCGGCACGTCGGGGGAGGACGGTCATTCTACACGGCGCTCGGCCACGCCGAGGCGCTCTGGGGCGACCCGTCGCTCGTCGACCACGTCGCGGGCGGCGTCGCGTGGGCCGCGGGCCTCGCCCACCCGCGCGTCGTGCTCGACGAGTTCGACGGCGTCGACGAGCCGGGCGCGTGGGACCCGCACGCCACGCCCTTCGCCTTCGACTACCGCGTGGGCCGCGACGGGCTGCGCGTCACCGACGCGGGCGGCGCCAACCAGCACCTCACGCGCCGCGGCCTGCGCGTCGACCCCACGCGCGCGTGGTCGCTCGACGCGCGCTTCACCGTCCACCGCTCGAGCGCGCGCGGCGGCGACGGGATCAACTCGTTCTGCCTCAACTTCAACGTGCAGGGCGAGGCGGGGTCGCGAGACGACCTCGCGCACCTCTACGCCCACGCGATGAACCTCGACATCGCCGACGACGGCGCGAGCGCCGTGATGAAGTTCATGGGCTTCGTCGACGGAGGCTTCCGTCAGATCGAGGGCGGCGAGGTGCGCACGCGCTGCTGCACCTTCGACCGCGAGTACGGCCTGCGCGTCGAGGTCAACCGGCGCCTCGACGGGCGCCCCGCGCCCTCGTGGGTGACCGTCACGCTCACCGAGGGGCGCCGCACGCACGAGCGCTTCGAGGTCGACTACGGGCGCTTCCCGTGGCAGCCCGACCGCTCGTCGCCCGTGCGCGTCGGCGCCAACACCCACGGCGCCGACTGGACGATGCGCGACCTGCGCGTGCGCTACCTCGACTGACGCGAGGCGCCGCTCAGCGGTAGCCGCGGATGAGCGTGCGCAGCGCGGCCACGACCTCGGGCTTGTTCGCCAGGTCGGGGTTGGCGGGCATCGCGGGGCTCTTTCCGACGGCCGCTCCGCCCACCACGATCGTGTGCTCGATCTGGGCGTCGGTGGTCGCCGTCTGCCACGCGCCGTCGTGAAAGTTGCGCGGCCTCGGCGTGAGCGCGGCGGCGGCGGCGCCGTTGCCGTTGCCCTCGGCGCCGTGGCACGGCGAGCAGCGGCTCGTGAAGATCTGCTGCGCCTCCATGTCGGCCGCGGTCGCGGGGGTCGCGGCGTGGGAGGGCGAGCGGTTGCAGCCGGCGGATGCGACGGCCAGGAGCGCGAACACGATCGAGAGACGCATCAATGGACTCCTTTTCGCAGACTTCGTCGGGCCCCCGCGGGGAGCGATCCCCGCGAGCGCCGGGTGGGCGCGCATGGCGTAGGCGATGCGCGCGGGGTGCGAGATGACGACGGTCATCGCGGCGCCGTCGCGCGGGGCGACCCCCAGTCGAAGAGACGCGAGCGGTCGAAGAGCGCCACCACGCGCCGGCCCGGCGCGAAGCGCAGCGTGCGCTCGTCGCGCCAGCTCCACTCGTTCGCGTCGGCGCTGTCGCCGATCTCGAGGCGCACCGCGTGGTCGCCCGCGGGCACCGCGATGCGCTCGAGCACCACGCTGGCCTCGTCGCGGTGCAGCCCGCGCGGGGCGTACGAGCGCGCGAGCACCTCGGCGCCGTCGACCGTCACCCGCATGCGCACCGGCGACCTCCCCCGCTCGCAGATGCGGTCGCGGCGCATGTGAACGGGCACGCGCGCGTTCTCCTCGGGCGTGGGCACGCGGCACCGCTCGCTGAGGCGCCCCGGGTGCTTGAAGCTCACGACCAGCTCGGGCCCCGTGGGCGGCGGCCCCGCGTACGGCAAGGCCTGCGACTGGTGGTCCCTCGGCGTCGTGCTCTACGAAATGCTCTTTGGC
>JBDHVF010000612.1:0-5377 GCA_039809605.1 Polyangiales bacterium
ACGGCGTCGAGCGCGCCGTCGGAGTCGACGAGCTCCCTGCACCGCGCGCAGGCGTCGACGTGCGCGCGCAGGCGCACCTCGATGGGGCGCCCCTCGGCGACCGCGAAGGCGATGGCGTCACAGTCGGTCACGCCGGCCTCCGCAGCCCGATGGCCCTTCGAAGCGCCTCGTACCCGCGGTGCGCGCGCACCTTGAGGGCGCCCGGCGTGACGCCCGCGATCTGCGCCGCGTCGGCGACCGAGAGGCCCTCGACCTTGAGCAGCACCACGGCCTCGCGCTGCGCGTCGCGCAGCGCGTCGAGGCCCGCGAGGAGCGCCTCGGCCACGGCGGGGTCGAGGCGGTCGAAGCCCTCGGGCGCCTCCTCGCGGTGCGGGGGCTCGGGCACGGTGCCGTCGGCGCTCAAGTCCTCGGGCCGGCGGCGGCGCGCGCGGCGGTGGTCGAGCCACGAGCGCCGCGCGATCGCGAACACCCACGGCTCCACGGGAGCCCCGAGCTGATACGTGTGCCTCGCCCGGTGCACCTTGAGAAAGGTCGTCTGCGTGAGGTCCTCGGCGGTGCGCTCGTCGCCGCAGAGCCCGCGCAGAAAGCCCCGCACGCGCGGCGCGAGCGCGCGGTAGACCGCTTCGAAGGCCCGCGCGTCGCCCGCGAGCACCGCCTCCATGCGCGCGACGAGCGACGCCGAGCGCGACGGCGCGTCGTCCGCGGCGCCTCCTCGATGGGCGATTCCTTCGTCGGGTGTTGCCGGCACGGTCCCTCCGCGGGCGCGATCGTCACGCGCGCCGGGTTCATACCGCGTCGGGTCGCCCGCGTT
Organism: Polyangiales bacterium; assembly: GCA_039809605.1. Taxonomy (GTDB): domain Bacteria; phylum Myxococcota_A; class Polyangia; order Polyangiales; genus CAISKJ01. The sequence continues at coordinate 812 of JBDHVF010000612.1, forward strand.
CCAGAGCGGAATGAGTGTCTGCACGAAGGTCATCGCCGCCTCGCGCTACGCCCCCTCCCCCGCGGCGGTTACGTGGGATGATGCCCGCGTGAAGCTCCGCTCCGAACCGCTCAGCGCGCTGACCATCGACGACGCCCGCTCCTTTCGCCACGTCGCGCTCTACGAAGACCTCAAGCAGATCATGCTCGCCGACGGCGTGCTCTTCCGCGTGCCCGAGCGGGGCCGCGCCTCGTGGGGCCGCGCGCTCTTCCTGAACCTCACGTTCTGGAGCGCGGCCGAGCCCTCCGACGTGCTCACCGACGCCCGCGTCGCCGCCGACGCGCTCATGCACGCGGCCTGGCACCACCTCGCTCGGCTCGCGTTCGCGGGCGGCCCGCTCAGCGCCGACGCGCTCTTTCTCGGCGAGTCGATCGCGAGCGCGTTCGACCTGTACCTCGTGGGCAGGCTCCTCGGGCACGCGCCCGAGTCCGACTTTCTCGCCACGCAGGTGCCCGCCATGGCCGAGCGCGCGATGGAGGAGGGCGTCTCCGAAGAGGACTTCGAAGCGATGCTGTCGTCGATCGCCGACGACCCCGAGCGCGCGTTCGAAGACCTCCGCGCGCTGCTCTTCGACGTCGCCACCACGCTGGTGCACGCCACCTCGGCCGACCACGCCGCGGAGCTCCTCGCCCCCTTCGAAGCGCGGCGCTTCGGCGCGCTCCTCCACCACTTCGAGCTCTCCAACTGGATCCTCTACGCGAGGGCCTACGCGCGCGACGCGCTCGCGCCCGACCCCCGCGTGCGCGAGCTCGACGCGACGCTGCGCGCGGCGCCCGCGTCGCTCGACTGGCTCGAGGCGCATTGGGTACGCCCTCGGCGATCGCCGTGACGCTTGCGCGGGCGCCGGGCTTGACGCCGGGCCGCGTGCTCGTCGATGAGAGACGCATGCATTGGCGCTCCGTGCCCGAGGTAGGAACCGTGCTGGGGATGCGCCTCGTCGCAGGCACGCTCGACCTCTTCGGCCGCCGCGTCGCCGGGGCGCTGCTCTGGGTGATCTGCTGGTATTACCTGGCCTTCTCGCGCACCGCGCGCGCCGCCTCGCGCGAGCTCTTCACCCGCCTCGGGCTCCCCGCCGGCGCGCGCGACCTGCACCGCCACCTCTGGACCTTCGCGCGCGTGGCGCTCGACCGCGTGCTCTTTCTCACGGGGCGCGCGGGCGAGCTCGAGGTGCACATGCACGGCCACGAGCACGTCATGGGCGTGGCCGCCTCGGGGCGCGGCGGGCTGCTGCTCGGCGCCCACCTCGGGAGCTTCGAAGCGATGCGCTCGCTGGCCTCGCGCTACGACGTGCCGCTCTCGATCGTGGCGGACTTCCGCAACGCCCGGCGGATCAACTCCCTCCTCGAGAGGCTCAGCCCCGAGCTGCGGGTGCGCCTCATCGAGCTCGACCGCGACGCGCCCACGGGCATGCTCGCGGCGAAGGAGGCCGTCGAGCGCGGCGAGCTGGTGGCGGTGCTGGCCGATCGCGCCACGCAGCACCGCGACGTGACGGTCCCCTTCCTCGGCGGAGAGGCGCGGCTGCCCGTGGGGGCGCACGTGCTGGCCTCCGCGCTCGGGTGCCCGGTCTTCTTCGTGTGCGCCCTCTTCGAAGGGCCGCGCACCTACCACGTGCACTGCGTCCCGCTGAGCGAGCGCGTGGTGCTCCCCCGCGGCGACCGCGCCGCCGCGCTCACCCGCGAGGTCGAGCGCTACGCCCGCGTGCTCGAGGACTTCACCCGCCGCGCGCCCCAGAACTGGTTCAACTTCTACCCCTTCTGGGTGGACTCATGACCGACCTCGACCCGTCGCCCAACCTCCTCGCGCGCTTCGCGGCCCAGCGGCTCGCCTTCGCGCCGCTCATGTTCCAGGCCTGCCGCGCGCTGCGCGACGTGGGCATCCTCGCGCTCCTCTCGGAGGCGCGCGAGCGCGGGGTCACCGCCTCCGAGGCCGTCTCGCGCCGCGGCGTCTCGCGCTACGCGGCGGAGCTGCTGCTCGAAGCGGGCCTCGCCTCGGGCCTGTGCACCTTCGAAGACGGCCCCGAGGAGCCCCGCTTCTTCATCACCCCCATGGGCGTCTACTGGCTGCGAGACCCGCTGACGCGCGTGCACGCGGAGTTCAACCACCACGTGTGCTTCCAGGGCGCCTTTCACCTCCGAGAGGCGCTGCTCGAAGGGCGCCCCGCGGGCCTGCCCGCCATCGACGCGACGGGCGCGCCGACCGTGTACGAGGCCCTTCGCACGCTCTCGCCCGAGGTGCGCAAGGCGTGGTTCGACTTCGACCACCACCACTCCGACGGGGTCTTCGAACAGTGCCTCCCGCGCGTGCTCGACGGGGGCGCGCCCACCGTGGTCGACGTGGGCGCCAACACGGGGCGCTTCACGCGCCTGTGCCTCACGCGCGGCGCGGCGCACGTCACCCTGGTCGACCTGCCGGGCCAGCTCGCCGTCGCCCGCGAGGAGCTCGCCGACCTCGACGGGCGCTTCACCCTGCGCCCTACGAACCTCCTCGACCCGACGGCGGCGCTGCCCGAGGGCGCCGACGTGTACTGGCTCAGCCAGCTCCTCGACTGCTTCTCCGAGGACGAGGTCCGCTCGATTCTCGGGCGCGTGCGCGCGGCGATGCGGCCCGACTCGCGAGCCTTCGTGCTCGAGACCTACTGGGACCAGCAGCACCACGAGGCCGCGCGCTTCTGCGTCATCGGCACGTCGCTCTACTTCGCGTGCATCGCCAACGGCAACAGCCGCATGTACCACTCGCGGGTGATGAAGCGCCTGATCGCCGAGGCGGGCCTGACCGTCGCCACCGAGGTGCCCCAGGTCGGCCTCTCGCACACGCTGCTCGTGTGCAGGCCCGCAGCCTGATCGCGGGCGCCGCTCAAGCTCGCCGCGCTCTCGGCCGAGGGCGCCGAGGCCGACCAGCGCCACGACCGCAAGGGCCGCGGCGCGTGGAAGGTGCTCGACGGCCTCGCCGACCTCGCCGACTCGGTCGAAGAAGCGGAACGCTACGCCGCGCTGCGCGACCGCTTCATGCCCGACGGTCAGTCCATCCTCCAGGCGAGCTGGGCCACCGAGGCGGGCAACGCGCAGCGCCTCGAGAAGGAGCTCCGCGACGAGACCTTCGCTCGCGCCCTGGCCGAGGTCCCGCTGCCCGGTCGCAAGGCCACGCTGCTCGACACCGTGAAGGCCCACGTCACGGCCGGACGCCGCCTCGGCGTGATCGAAGCCCGCCGCGGGGTCATCGAGGCCGACCTCAAGGTCGCCCGCGCAGCCCGCGCCGCCGACGGCACCGCCTCCGCGCTCGTCAAGGCGCGCAACCAGTGGATCCGCGTCGTCAACGCGGTGCTCGCCAACCTCGACCTCGTCACGGGCCTCACCGACGAGGCCCGGAGCCAGATCGCCGGCCCCTACCTCCGCATCGAACAGGCCGCCGACCTGCGCGCCGCGCCTTCCCGACCACCCTACGACCCCGACGCTCGGCGCTCCACGGTGCCCTCACGGCCCTCGGAGCGCCGTCGCCCCGGCCGCGGAGCTCACCGATGGCCTCGCGACCGCCGACGGCCCGACCGCGGGTGTGGTTCGAACCATTGCTCCGGCCCTGCCCGCAGGACCGGGTGAGGCGTCACCTCCCCGGAGTGATTGACCGCTGCCATGGCGCAGGCCGTTGAGTATCGTCGGCGGCTCCGATGAGCCGACACAACCACGACGCCGGCGGCTCGCTCCGGCGGCGCATCGAGCGAGAAGCTGCCGACCTCCTCGCGGGCCGGACGCGACCCGAGCTCCGGGGGCTGCTCCTTCTCATTCACGAGGTCAACCCCACGGGGCGCTCGCTGAGCCCCGCGGAGACCCGCGAGCGGTACGCGCTCAAGTCCAGGCTCCAGAGCCTCCTCGTGCGCTCGTTCCGCGAGGAGTTCCGCGTGGTGCCCGTCTCGCGCGACGAGCACACCGTGAGCCTCGTCCATCGGTTCCTGCCGCTCGACGGGTGCCACGCCGTCGTGGCCGAGCTCGACGACGACGCGCGCGCGTGGGTCCGCTGGCGCCTCGACACGCGCGACTCGCTCCTGCCGCCTCCCCTCGTCGGGCCCCCCGTCGCGTCGGCCCGGCGCGTGGGCGACGACCCGCTCCGCCTCGGCCGCGCCGCGCTCGCGGCCTTCGACTTCGAAGTCGCCCGCTACCACATGGAGCGCGCCTTCGCCGACGACCCGGCGGCCGCCGCGCCCTCCCTCATCGAGCTCCTCGTCGACCACCTCTGCGACGACGAGGCCGCGCTCCGCGTCGCCGAGTCGCTCGACGCGCGGTCGCTCGCCCGCGCCGAGGTGCGCGTGCGCCTCGCGCTCGCCCACGCCCGCTGCGGACGCCGCCAGGACGCCGAGTCCCTCGCCAGGGCGCTCCCGCCGGCGCGCGCCGCGGAGGTCTACGTCGCGCTCGGGCGCGCGGCGCTCCTCGCGGCGGACGCGGGCTACACGCGCGCGATGATCGACGCCACCCGCGCCGCCGACCTGGCGCGCCCCGAGCTCCTCTCGCTCACCGACGGCCTCGCGCGCCTCGAGGC
>JBDHVF010000613.1:0-5372 GCA_039809605.1 Polyangiales bacterium
CGTGGTCACCATCGACGCCGACGGGTACGTGCGCATCACCGACCGCGCGAAGGACGTCGTGAAGTCGGGCGGCGAGTGGATCAGCTCCGTCGCGCTCGAGAACGCGCTCATGAGCCACCCCGCGGTGCTCGAGGCCGCGGTCTTCGCCGCGAAGCACCCGAAGTGGGACGAGCGCCCCGTCGCGGCCGTCGTGCTCAAGCCCGACCGCGCCGCCACCCGCGAGGAGCTCGTCGCGCACCTCGCGCCGCTCTTCCCGAAGTTCTGGCTGCCCGACGACGTGATCTTCGTCGCGCAGATCCCGCGCACCTCGACGGGCAAGTTCCTCAAGTCGAAGCTGCGCGAGGAGTACGGAGAGCGCCTGCTCACGACCTGACGGCCGGGCGTCGCGCCCCGTCGTCTCCTCGACGAGACGCCGCGCGATGTCTACCTTAGCTCGGCGATGGAGAACAACCTCACGCTGCGCTTCCGCCTCGGCCGCATCCCCGTGGTGATCGAGCCGTGGTTCTGGGTCATGGCCCTGGTCATGGGGAGCAACCTCCGCGGGCCCGACATCCTGCTGTGGGTGGGCGTGGTGTTCGTGTCGATCCTGGTGCACGAGCTCGGTCACGCCGTGGCCTCGCGCGCGTTCGGCGCGAAGGCGTGGATCCGCCTGCACAGCTTCGGCGGGCTCACGTACCCCGACCGCCGGCTCACGCGCGGCCAGGAGGTGCTGATGACCCTCGCGGGCCCCTTCGCGGGCTTCGCGCTCGCGGGCCTGGTCTACCTCACCCAGTGGCAGTTCCCGTGGGTGATGCTCTCGCCCAGGGGGGGGTTGCTCCTCTCGCTCGCGTTCACGGTGAACCTCTGGTGGGGGCTCATCAACCTCCTGCCGGTGCCTCCGCTCGACGGCGGCCACGTGGCGCTCTCGCTCGCCGGGCCTCGGCGCGAGCGCGCCGTGCGCATCGCGGCGGTGGCGGTCTCGGGGCTCATCGTGGCGTGGTCGCTGATGCAGGGCTCGATCTACCGCGCGCTGCTCTTCGGCATGCTGGGGTATCAGAACCTTCAGCAGGTGACCCGCACCGCGCGGCGGTGACGGGCCCTCAGCGGCACACGAGGGGCAGCGCGCGGAAGCGCGGCACGAGCGTGGTGTAGTCGTCGACGCGCGCGCCCCCGCGCAGGTCGCCCGCGTAGCGGTAGTAGTACGCGCCCGACGCGGGCACCGGGGTGGCGGCGTACGAGGCCACGTCGGAGGCCGTGTTGCCGAAGGCGTAGTCGGGCGCCCTGCCGAGGCGCGCGCGCAGCGCGGCGAGCTCGGCGGTCTTGAAGGTCTCGGCGGGCGAGCCCGTGGCGCCCGTGAGCCCGAGGGTCGTGTGCACGATGCCCCGCGGAAAGCCCCGCAGCGTGAGCCACTGGTGCGTGCTGGCTTCGAGCCACTCGGGCCGCGCGGTGAGGTAGAAGACGTGGTAGCCGCGGTCGACGAGCGCGCGGAGCATGTCGGCGCCGCCCGCGTTGGCGGCCGGGGGCGGGCCCGTGAGCAGCGCGAGGAGCGCGGCGTTCTCGCTCTCGGTGAGCGTGCCGTCGACGTCCGAGACCACGACGCGCGCGCCCGCGGGCAGCACGTTGATCCACTGCTCGGCGGTCGAGTGGTCGCCGCGCACCACGAAGAGCAGGCGGTGCCAGCCCACGCCGAGCCTGCGCGACGCGGGGATCTGAAAGTACACCCTGCCCCCCTCGTCGGAGACGCCCTCGACGGCGGCGTGCGGCGCGCCGTTGCGGCTCGTCGCGGCGGTGCCGAGCGTCTCCCAGCGCGCGCAGTCGCGCAGGAGGTAGATGTCGACGTCCTCGTCGTTGAGGTCGTCGTCGTCGACGCCGTACGCGAACTTCGCGAGCGCCCACTGGGGGTCTCCCTCGCGGAGGAACAGGTCGCGCCCGCGGTGCCGCGCGCTGCCGAGCGCCACCGTGAGCCGCGTCGTGAGGTGCCGCCACGAGGTCGTCGCGCCGAACGCGGGCGGCGCCGCGTTGCACGCGGGCGGCGGCGGACACGAGGCCGGCGACGCGTCGGGCGCGCTCGCGTCGGGTGTCGCCGCGTCGGGCGCGCTCGCGTCGGGGGTCGCCGCGTCGGGCGCGCTCGCGTCGGGCGACGTCACGTCGGGCGCGCTCGCGTCGGGTGACGTCACGTCGGGTGACGTCACGTCGGGCTCGCTCGCGTCGGGCTGCGCGGCCGTGTCGGCCGGGGCGACGTGATCTTCGACGGCCGCGTCGTCGAGCGGCGCGGCGCTGTCTTCCGCGGGCGTGGATGCATCGGGCGCCGCATCGGGCGTCGACGCGCCGTCGAGGGGTTCGGGCTGCACGGAGCCGGTGCTGCCGTCGCCGCAGGCCGCGACGCACGCGACGGCCAGGCACGCAAGGAGGGATCGCATGGCCCCGGAGGCTCGCACGAGTCGCCCCATGCGGGAAGCGACCCGCAGGCGCATGAAGCCGTTGTCATGGGCGCGCGTTGACGCGCGGTTGCGGGTGTGATGCAACGCGGTCGCGAGGGGGCCGCACGTCCGCGGCCACGACAGGAGGACGGAGCATGATTCGAGTTCGTCAGCGCAAGAGCCGCCGCGAGCGTCAGCTCGAGGCGCAGGGCAAGGCCCTGGTGGGCATGGTCGACGCGGCGCTCATCATGGCCGCGGCCGACGGAGAGCTCACCCGCGACGAGGTCACGGTCGTCGCGCAGGTGATCGACGGGTTCTTCGACGGGCAGATCAAGGTCCGCGAGGTCGAGGAGATCCTCATGATGTCGATCGAGGCCATCGACGCGCAGGGCATCGAGGCGCGCATCGACGCGCTCGCCGACAACCTCCCGACGCCGGAGCTCCGCGGCCTCGCCCTGGCCGCCGCCGCGGCGGTCGCGCTCTCGGACGACACGGGCGACGACGAGGCGGAGGACGAGACCTACTACGACATCGCCGACGCCCTCGGCATCTCGCAGCCCGAGGCCGACTCGATCTGGGCCGACGTCGAGGCGCAGTACGCCTGACGGCCCGCCGGAAATCTCACCCCCGCGCGTTGACGGTCGGCACGCGCCGGGCGATACCGCGGCCCTCGCTCGGGGCCCCGCGCGGCGTCGGTGCCGTCGCGTTCGTCGCCGACGACCGAAGGACGCGCATGGAAGTCTCAACCCAGATGCCGCTCGACAACCCGCAGCAGGTCGCGCAGTGGCTCCAATCGATGCTGCCCGGTTACTCGTACACGGTCCGTGGGCCCTACGTGACCGTAGGCTCGGGCGCCGCGACGGGCGTGCTCATCCGCCCCGCGGGCCCCGGCCGCGCGAAGCTCGTGTGGGCGTTCCCGAGCATGGCCGTGCAGCTCCTGCTCACGCTCGGCATCGTGTTCTCGGGCATCCTGCCGGGGCTCATCGTGTTCGGCATCGTGTGGCTCGCGGTCTCGGGCGGCGTCGACCGCATCCGTCAGGACCTCGCGCGCGCCCTCGCGGGCCAGGCTCCCGCGGGCGGCTTCGCCGGCGCGATCGCGCCGCCGCGCCCCGGCGGCGGGCTCATGGCGGGCGGCATCGTGATGATCCTCGCCGCGCTCGGCGCGTTCGGCTTCGCGGCCAGCGAGTTCAGCGACGCCGACCGCTGCGACCGCTGGGCGAACGAGCGCTCGTCGGGCTACGGCACCTACCGCAGCAGCTACGGCCTCGACTCGAGCTTCTGGTACGCGAGGGCTCGCACGCACCGTCAGCAGGGCACCGCCAGCGTCGCCGGGGGCCTGCTCTCGCTGCTCATCGGCATCGGCCTCCTCGTGGCCCGCAGCGCCAGGGCCCGCGCGTACGACGCGCAGTACGGCAACGCCGGCATGCAGCCCGGCTTCGCGCCGCAGGGCTTCGCGCCGCAGCAGGGGTATCCGCAGCAGGGCTTCCCGCAGCAGGGCTTCCCGCAGCAGGGATATCCGCAGCAGGGCTTCCCGCAGCAGCAGGGGTATCCGCAGCAGGGCGGCTTCGCCTCGCAGCAGGGCTTCGCGCAGCCGCAGAGCTTCCCGCCGCAGCCGAGCGTTCCCCCGCAGCAGAGCGTTCCCCCGCAGCAGGGCTTTCCGCAGCAGGGCGCGGCGCAGCAGCCCTTCGGCCCGCAGGGTCAGTGGCCCGGCGCGCAGGGCGGCAACGGCTGGCCGCAGCAGTAGGTCCGCGCGGCGGTGCTACCGTGCGCCGCCATGAGCGACACCGACCGGATCGTCACCGGGGGCTGCCACTGCGGGCGCGTGCGCTTCGAGGTGCGCGTGCCCGCGGGCGCGCGGCTCCTCGACTGCAACTGCTCGATCTGCCGCAAGAAGGGCTTTCTGCACCTCATCGTCTCGCGCGAGCGCTTCACGCTCACCGCGGGCGCCGACGACCTCGGCGTCTACACCTTCCACACCGGCGTCGCGAAGCACCTGTTCTGCAAGGTCTGCGGCATCCACGCGCACTACGTCCCGCGGTCCCACCCCGACGGCGTCGACGTCAACGCGCGCTGCCTCGACCTCGAGGAGCTGCCGTGGCCCGTCGAGACCTTCGACGGACGCAACTGGGAGCAGAGCGTCGACGCGATCCGGTGACGCCCCGCGACGCGCGGCCATTCCGCGAGGCGCACCGCGGGGTCGACGGCGAAGCGCCGCGGCGTTGTAGAGTCCGCCGCCTCATGGCACCCCGACGCTTCGTCTTCGCCGCCCTGTCGCTCGTCGCGTGCGCGAGCTCACCCCGCCCCGCGCCGCGCGCGGCCGCTCCCGCGGCGCGCCCCGCGCAGCCCGAGACCGCGTGGACCGAGGAGCCCGCGCCCCGCACCGACGACGCGCGCCGCGCGTTCGAAGAGGCCGGCCGACACCTGCGCGAGGGGCGCTTCGACGACGCGCTCGCGGCCCTGCGCGACGCGGTCGGGCGCCACGGCGACGACGTGGCGCTGCGCATCCGGCTGGCCTTTCTCACCGCGGAAGACGGCCGCCCCGACGACGCCGTGCGCGTTCTGCGAGAGGGCCTCGCGCGACGCGCCGACGACGCCGACCTCCTCACCTTCGCGGGCGGCGTGCGGCTGCGGCAGGCCGTCGACGGCGCCGCGGTGGAGCGTCGCCGGGGGTCGATCACGGCGCGCCCCTCGACCGACGCCGAGGCCGACGCGCGGCAGGTGAGGGCGTGGCTCGCCGAGGCGCGCGACGCCTTCGCCGACGCGCTGCGCGCGAGGCCCAACCACCTGGGCGCGATGGAGGGCGCGGCCGTGGTCTCCGACCGCCTCGGCGACCACGCCGGCGCGGCGCGCACCTGGGAGCGCGTCGTGGCCCTCACGCGCGACGCCGACGCCGAGGAGCACCTGGCCGCGTCCGTCGCCGCGGCGGGCGACCGGCGGCGCGCGGTCACGCTCTACGAGGCGCTCGTCGCGCGC
>JBDHVF010000614.1:0-5371 GCA_039809605.1 Polyangiales bacterium
AGGCAGCGAATCGAAGAACCTCCCCAGGTGCACCGACGCGCCAGGCCGGTCGACGAGCTCTCGCCGGAGGATCTCCTGCCACGGCGCCGACCCGTCGTCGCGCGGCCCGCGCACCGGCCCCGTGCGCGTCTCGGCGGCGCCGGGCTGCGCGGGCGCGTCGTGCGCGCGGATCCAGCGGGAGAGCATCGCGCCGGGCGAGGTGTCCGCCGCGCCCGCGTCGGCGACCCTCGCCGCGAGCGCGGGCAGCGCGTCGGCGAAGCGCGCGAAGGGGAGCGAGGTCTCCTCGTGGTAGATCACCGCGTCGGCGACGTCCCACGGGCCGCGGTGCTGCGACCACGCGGCGGGGCGGGCGCCGAGCACGACCTCGTCGCCGTCGCGGGCGAGCGCGACGCGCACGTGATCGGCCAGCGCCTCGACCGCGGTCACGCGCCACCCCGCGAGGAGGTCTCCATGCGCGACGCCGGGCGGGGGAGGGGCCATCGGGGCGCGCGAGCGTACCACCGGGCGCCGCCGTCGCGCGTGACACCGCCGGCGCTTCGTGCAAGCACACGGGGAGCGATCCCCATGCGCGACGAACGAGCCGAAGCCCTGCTCCGCGACTACCTCGACGCGCTGGCCCGCGGGTCGAGGCCCGTGCGCGTGGTGCCCAAGCGCGGCGTGTGGCACCAGAGCCTCGCCGACGTGCTGCTCCGCGTCGTGACCCTCGGCGGGCAGCGCCGCTACCTCACCGACTACGTCACCACGCTCGGGCACACGATCTACACGCCCGAGGGATGGGAGCGCACCCCGCCGCTGCAGCGCTACGTGGTGCTGCGCCACGAGGTCGTGCACGTGCGTCAGTTCGAGCGCTGGGGCTGGGCGGGGATGGTGCTGCTCTACGGGCTGCTCCCCCTGCCCGTCGGGCTCGCCTACGGGCGCGCGCGCCTGGAGTGGGAGGCATACGCGGAGACGCTCCGCGCGACCGCGGAGGTCGAGGGCATCGCCGCGGCCCGAGACCGCCGGCTGCACGACGAGATCGTCGCGCGCTTCACGGGCCCCGACTACGCGTGGATGTGGCCCTTTCCCGACGTCGTGCGCCGGTGGATCGCGCGCTGCGTCGCGGAGCTCGGAGGCGGAGGGGAGGATGGGTGACGTTTTTCGTCACCCGTTCGCCGACGCACGATCGTGTCGAAGCGCCCTTTCCCGAAGGGGCGTTGCGCGTTTAGAGTCGCCGTCGAAACAATGCCCACGCCCGCTGTAGGTATCGACCTCGGGACCACCAACTCCGTCGTCGCCGTCTCGCTCAACGGCAAGCCGCAGGTGCTCGTCGACCCGTCGTCCGGCTCGTCGCTCATCCCCTCGGTGGTGTCGTTCACCGAGACGGGCGAGCGGCTGGTGGGCCGCGCGGCGCGCGCGCGCAAGGCCTTCGACCCGGCGAACACCATCTCGTCGGTCAAGCGCCTGCTCGGGCGGCCGTTCAAGAGCGAGGAGGTGCGCCGCGCCCGATCGCGCGTCTCGTTCGACCTCAAGGAGGGCGCCGACAGCGCGGTGCTGGTGCAGGCCCGCGGCGGGAGCTTCTCGCTGCCCGAGATCTCCGCGATGGTGCTCCGCGAGGTGCGCCGCGTCGCCGAGCACGCGCTCGACCAGAAGGTCGACCGCTGCGTGGTGACGGTGCCCGCGAACTTCAACGAGCTGCAGCGCTCGAGCACCAAGATCGCGGGCAAGATCGCCGAGCTCGAGGTGGTGCGCATCCTCAACGAGCCCACGGCCGCCGCGCTCGCGTACGGCTACGGCCGCGGCACGCGCGAGAAGATCTGCATCTACGACTTCGGCGGCGGCACCTTCGACGTGACGCTCCTCGAGCTCAACGGCAACGTGTTCGAGGTGCTCTCGACCTGGGGCGACACCTTCCTCGGCGGCGACGACATCGACGTGGCCCTCACCGACGCGATCGTGCCGCACCTGCTCCGCGCGACGCGCGTCGACGCCACGGCCGACCGCCTCGCGTACGACATCCTCCGTGACGCCGTCGAGTCGGCCAAGTGCCGCCTCTCGCAGGGCGACGCCGCGACGATCGACTTCAACTACCAGGCGCCCGGCGCGCGCCAGCCCGTGCGCTTTCAGCACCCGCTCTCGCGCGCCGACCTCGAGCGCCTCGCGAGCCCCTACGTCGAGAAGACCTTCTCGGTCTGCCAGGAGGCGCTCAAGCTCGCGGGCCTGCGCCCCGGTGATCTCACCGCGGTGATCCTCGTCGGCGGGAGCACGCGCATCCACTCGGTGCGCACGCGCGTCGCGCAGTTCTTCGGGCGCGAGCCGCTCACGCACCTGCCGCCCGAGGAGGTCGTCGGGCTCGGCGCGTCGATCCTCGCCGAGGCGCTCACGGGCGGGGTTCGCAAGGGCCCCACCACGCAGCGCATGTTCGCGGCGGGCGCGGGGCCCTCGGCGGGCGCGAGCTCGGGCTCGCAGGCGGGGCCGCTCCCGACGGCCGCGCAGAACGCCGCGCCCACGAGCGCGTTTCGCGCGGGGACGATCGTCGGCACCCCCCCGGCCCCGCCGCGCCCTCCGCCCGTGACCTCGGCGTTCCGCGGGCCCACGCCGCCGCCGGTGCCCCAGTCCGCGCAGCGGTCGGCGCCGCCGCCGCTGCCGCCCGGCGCGAAGGGGTCGCAGTTCCCGCCGCCCCCGCCCGGCGCCGCGCGGTCGTCGGTGGCCGCGCCGCCCCCCTCGATGCCTTCGCCGCCGAGGAACCCCACGCCCGTGCCCATGGGCTTCGACCTCGACGACCCCTTCGCCGACGCGACGAGCGATCGCACGAGCGCGGTGCCCGTGGTCCCGAGCCCGAGCAAGAAGACCCCGATGCCCGCGCCCGCCGCAGGCATCGGAGACCTCGACGAGCCGTCGTTCGTGGGCAAGGCGCCCGTGCCCTCGAACCGCCAGAGCCACACGAGGCCCTTCGAACAGCCCGTGCCTGCGTTCAACCTCGACGACCCGTCGATGGCCGTCTCCCTCGCGGCCGTCGCGACGGGCACGCACCTCGCCGCGCGCGAGGAGCCCTACGACCCCGAGCCCACGCAGGCGTTCGACGTGCAAGCGGAGCTCCCCGCGACGGTGGCCGACCCCGCGCTGCCCGCGGTCGCGCCCGACCTGCCCTCGCCCTCGGCCGCGCTGCCCGCCGCGCAGGAGCTCCCGGTGCAGCCCGCGCCGCCGGCGCAGCCGCCGTCGATCGTGAAGCCCCCCATCGGCGCGCGTCCTCGCCCGTCGTCGCCGAACGTGCAGCCCGTGCTCGCGAGCCCCGACACGTCGAAGCAGGGGGGCCTGGCCGCGGCGATGGCCGCGCTGCCCCCGTCGATCGCCGCGGCGATCAAGCCGCCGCCGCCGAAGGCCGACGCGCCGATGTTCGCGGCCGACGACGAGCGCACGCGCGCGATGCCCGCCGTCGAAGACCGCTCGGTCCCGTCGTTCCAGCTCGACCCGTCGGCGCTCTTCGGCGACCCGATGAAGGACCTCGCGCCCGCCGAGCGCTCGGACCTTTCGGTGCCGTCGTTCCGCATCGACGCCGACGACATCTTCGGCCCGTCGCACGAGGCGGGCACCGGCACGCTCGTCGCGCGGTCGCCCTTCGAGCCCACGCTGCCCGAGACCGGGAGCTCCACCGTCGCGCTCGAAGCCCCGCCCGTCGTGCCGCAGATCCCGTCGTTCGACGACGAGCCCCAGACCCGCAAGCTCGACGCGCTCGAGCCGCCCGCGCCGCCGCGCCCCGAGGCTCCGCCCGCGCGCCCGTCGTCGACCTCGGGCGAGACCACGCGCGTGCGCCCCGCCGTCGCCGAAGACCCCATCCTCCCGCCGATGGTCGTTCCGCCGCCCGTGAAGGCCGCGGTGCCGCCCGTGCGCTCGTCGTCGCAGGGCGCGGTGTCACCCGTCGCCGCGACGATCCAGGGGGGATCGGTGCCCGGCTTCCTCCCGCCCTCGGGCGGTGACACGCTCAAGCCCGGGCTGCCCCCCGCGCCCGCGCGGCCTCCGGTGTCGTCGATGCCGCCCGCGCAGCCGCTCTCGTCGGTGCCGCCGTCGGCCTCGCAGAGCGGCGCGCCTCCGCGCGTGTCGGTGCCCGGCCCCGGCGGCATCGCGGTGCCCCTGCTGCTCGACGTGACCCCGCTCAGCCTCGGGGTCGAGACCGCCGGCGGGCTCTGCGAGTCGGTGATCCGTCGCAACGCGACGATCCCCGTGGAGCAGACCCGCGTGTTCGCCACGACCAACGACGAGCAGACCACGGTGGTCATTCGCATCTCGCAGGGCGAGTCGCGGAAGTTCAGCGAGAACCAGACGCTCGGCGAGCTCGAGCTCTCGGGCCTGCGCGCGGCGCCCCGCGGCGAGGTCGCCGTCGCGGTGACCTTCGAGCTCGGCGCCGACGGCACGCTCAACGTCCGCGCGCGCGACGTCGAGACGGGCCGCGAGCAGGCCACGCGCGTGTCGCTCCTCACGCTGCCGACGGAGACCGCCCAGGCCGAGATGGCCGCGCGCCAGCGCGCCTCGGCGCTGCCCTCGGCGGTGCCCGCGGGGCCGTGACGCGCCGTCGCCTTCGCTCCTGATCTCGCAAGCCCTCTTTGCAGCCGCGCCGCGGAGTTGGTACCACCACCCGCCAGGGAGCCGCCGCCATGCTTTCGAACCGCGTCCTCGACGAGCACCTCGACCGGGTCGATTACTACTCGCTCCTCGGCGTCGCGCGCGACGCCGACGCGGCGCAGATCCGCGAGGCCTTTCACCGCTTCGCGCTGGTCTATCACCCCGACCAGCACGTCGACGACCCCGACGAGGCCGAGCGCGCGCTGCGCATCTTCAAGCGCGGCTCCGAGGGCTACCGCGTGCTGCTCGACCCCGTGCTCCGCGCCCGCTACGACGCCGCCATGGGGCGCGGCGAGGTGCGGCTCACGCCCGACGCCGAGCGCAAGGCCGTCGTGCAGGAGGCGCGCGTCGCGGCCGCCGTCGAGGCCCCGCTGCCGGCCGACGTCGCCCCGCTCTTCGAGAAGGCCAGCGAGGCCTTCAAGCGCGGCGACCTCAAGAACGCCAAGGCGTTCCTGATGCTCGTGACGCGCAAGAGCAGCCACCCCCGCGTGCAGGCGCTGACGCGCGAGATCCTCGAGGCCGAGCGCGCCGCGATCCGCGCGAGGCGCTGACCGCTACCGCCCGCGGCTCGCGATCGCCGACGAGAGTCGCACGGCGTCTTCGTGGCGCCCCGCGGCGTGGTAGAGCGACGCCAGCATCGCGAGCGTCGCCGCCTCGCCGCCCGTGTCGCGCGAGCGCCGCGCCTGCGCGAGCGCCGCCACCGCGGCGCGCACGGCCGCCGGGGTGCGCGACTCGCGGGCGTGCGCGAGCGCCCCGAGGAGCAGGTCGCGCACCG
>JBDHVF010000615.1:0-5368 GCA_039809605.1 Polyangiales bacterium
CGCCGTGCGCGCCAACGTTCTGGAGCCCCTCCACGGGGCGACCCCCTTCGGTAGCCCGGGGTGAGGGGGCCGACGCCACCGAACCCCGGCGTGCGCGAGACGCTTCCTACAAGCTGTTTACGCGCTATCTCGCTGCCTATGGCGCCTGGGGCTGACAGCGCCGCGAATGCGCCGCGGCTCTACGGAACCGCGGCTGGTCTCGCGCTGACAGCGCCGCGAATGCGCCGCGGCTCTGCGAAGCCGCGGCTGGTCTCGCGCTGCCGGCGGAGGTGCTCGAACTGCTTTTCTTCCATTCGCCCGCCGCGCGGCTGTACCGTTCGCGCCGTGATGGGACGACCGCGCACGCTCCTCTCGCTCGTGGCGCTCGGCGCCGCGCTGGCCGCACCGCAGACGTCGTTCGCCGACGAGCGCGCCGAGGCGCGCAGGCACTTTCGCGCGGGCCTCGAGCTCGTCTCGCAGCGCCGCTTCACCGAGGCCATCACGGAGTTCGAAGAGGCCAACCGCATCCTCCCGAACCCCAACGTGCTCTTCAACATCGCGCGCGCCTACGCCGACGCCGGCCAGCTCGATCGCGCCATCGAGTACTACCAGCGCTACCTCGCCAACGAGGTGCCCGACCGCGCCGAGGTCGAGGCCACCATCCGCGACCTCGAACGCCAGCGACGCGAGGCCGCCGCACCACCACCACCGCCACCGCCGCCGCCCGTCGGACCGCAAGGCCCCGAGGCGCCGCCCGCGGCCGTGGGCAACCTCTCGCCCGAGCAGGTGGCCGCGCTACGGAGCGCCGCGCAGACGATCCTCCAGCTCACGCAGGGCGGCGCGGCGACACCACCACCACCTCCTCCTCCGCCGCCACCACCACCTCCGCCGCCGCGTACACCCACGGGCCCGGCGGAGGGCGATGACGCCTACGAGGAGCGCGTCGTCACGGCGACGCTGAGCGCGCAGAGCCCGCTCGACTCGCCCAACGCGACGACGGTGATCACCGCGCAGGACATCCGCCTCTCGGGCATCACCGCGATCCCCGAGCTCCTTCGCCGCGCGGTGGGCGTCGACGTGATGGCGCTCGACGCGTCGGACTATCAGGTCGGCATCCGGGGCTTCAACCGCAGGCTGTCGAGCCGCGTGCTGGTGCTCATCGACGGGCGCAGCGTCGACCTCGACTTCATCGGCCTCACGCTCTGGCCCGTGCTCCCGGTGCACGTCGAGGAGATCGACCGCATCGAGATCATCCGCGGACCGGGCTCGGCCCTCTACGGCGCCGACGCGTACTCGGGCGTGGTGAACATCATCACCCGCGCGCCGGGCCTCGGGCGCAGCGTCGCGTCGGTGGGCGGCGGCAACGGCGACCGCTTTCGCGCGATGACCATGACCACGGGGCGCGCGGGCGCGGTGTCGTACCGGGCCACGGCGGGCTACGACCAGGCCGCGAGCTTCGGGCGGCTCATCGACGCGGGCGACCTCACGTACCGCGTCGACGCGGCCGACACCAACCTCGCGATGCACGGCGCGCGGGCCGACATCGACCTGAGCGGGCGCTTCGGCGCGTCGGCGCTGCGCGGCGGCGTGACGGCCGCGCGCGACACCATCTGGTTCAACGCCATCGGCCCCCTGCGGCGCTTCTACACCGACATCACGTTCGTGCAGCCGTGGGTGCAGTTCACCCACCGGGGCTTCACCGCGCGCGCGTTCGCGAACCACGTCGAGAGCAACGCCGACGAGTACCTGCAGCGCTTCGGCGTCTCGTCGCTCGCCAACCGGCTCTACCAGAACGTCTTCGACCTCGAGCTGCGCTACGCGAGGGACTTTCGCGCCGGCCGCGTGCCCATCAACGTCACCCTCGGCGCGAGCTACCGCCTCAAGCACATCACGTGGAACTTCCTCAACGCCGACCACGTGCTCAACCACTTCGCGGGCTACGCGCAGGCGCAGGCGCGGCTCCTGCCCAACCTCACGGCGCTGGCGTCGTTTCGCGTCGACGTTCACCCCGTGCTCGACTCGCCCGTGTACTCGCCGCGCGCGGCGCTGATCTACAAGCCCACCGAGCGGCGCGCCCTGCGCCTCTCGGCGGGCACGTCGTTCCGCACGCCCACAATGCTCGAGCTCTACCTCGACCTGCAGAACCCCACGGGGGTGCCCGGCGTCGAGGTGCGGGTGCAGGGCGGCGAGGTCTACGACAACGGCTCGCAGCGCCTCAGGGCCGAGAGCTCGGTCTCGGTCGACATGGGCTTTCAAGACCAGACGAGCGACGTGTTCCAGTACGAGGTCAACGGGTTCTACACGCGCGGCGTCGACCTCATCGAGCTCGGCAACGTGGCGTTCAACCCCCTGCCCGGCGTGTCGAACCCCGGCGGGGCCATCGACGTGGGGCGCTTTCACTTCGTGAACAACCCCTTCGCCACCACCATGGTCGGCGCCGAGGCCGCGCTGCGCGTCGCCCCCTTCGACGGCCTCGACCTCTACGGCAACTACACCTTCGCGTACACCTGGCAGGAGGCCGGCAGCCTGCTCGCGGGCGACCAGCGCACGCCGCAGCACAAGTTCAACGTGGGCGCGCAGCTCCGCACGCGCGTCGGCCTCGACCTCTCGGTCGACGGCCACTTCATCTCGCGCACCATCTGGAGCGAGCAGGACTTCGACGCCGCCCGCGGCGTCGTCTACGTGGCCTACCCCCTCGACGCGTACTTTCAGCTCAACGCGCGCGTGGGCTACCGCGCCCTCGCCGACCGCCTCGAGTTCGGCGTCACGGGCTTCAACCTCACCGACAACCGCGCGCGGCAGCACCCCTTCGGCGCGCCCCTCGGCGCGAGGGTCATGGGCACCGTCACCTTCCGGTACTGAGAGCCACGACGATGAATCGCCGCGCACCGCTCCTCGCCGCCCTCTCGCTCGCCGCGTGCGTCGACGCGCCGCTCGACCGCAGCGTCGGCGGCGAGTACCCCAACCACAACGCCCCCGCGGGCCGCATCGAAGGGACCATTCTCTACGAAGGCCCTCCGCCCGCGCTCGACGCGTCGGGCTCGCCCGTGGGCCGCGTGGTGCTGCTGCTCTTTCGCGCCGACGACCCGCCGCCCCCCGACGGCTTCGCCACCACCGCCGTCACGTTGCAGGCCATCCCCGCGACGGTGCTCTTCGCGGGCGCCACGGCGCTGCCCGGCGGGCGCGTGCGCGCGTCGGCGCCCTTCGTGTTCCCGAGCATCGAGGACGCGGGCGAGTATCAGCTCCGCGCGTTCTACTCCGCGCGCGACGAGCGCGAGGGCTTTCACCCCCTCTACGGCGTGCGCTCGCAGCCCGTGCGGGGCGACGTCGCGGGCGGCGCCGTGCTCGACCCCACCAACGTCACCAGCCCGCGCTTCGTCACCCTCGGCGTCGGCCGCCCCACCACCACCGCGAGCGGCACCACGTGGACGCTCCCCGAGCAGGGCGCCGTCACCCGCGGCGTCACGGTCTTTCTCGGCCTCCCCATGACCGAGGACCGCCCGATCTTTCGCGTGAGCGAGTCGCCCGGCCCCGTGGGCTTCGCCGTGATGCCGATGCCCGCGCGCCCCGCGCCCGGCGCCGCCGTGGCCGACTGGGCCGCGCGCACGGGCTTCCTCGCGAGCTCCGCGCGCGCGCTGGTGTTCCCGAGCAACCTGCCCGCGGGCCTGCCCGACGACCCCCGTATGCTCGCCGCGGCGCTGCCGTCGTTCACCCTCGACGCGGGCCTCCCCGACCCCGAGCTCGCCCCCGCGCGCAACGCGGGCGTGGTGTTCGACAACGCGGCGCTCCACTTCACCCTCGGCCCCGCGTACCGCCCCGCGCACCCGACGCTATTGCCCGCGACGGGGCCCATGGGCATGCCCCTGCCGATCCCGTGGACCTTTCCCCTGGTGCTGCTGGTGAAGCTGCACGAGCCGACGGCCGAGGAGCGCGCCCTCCTCTCGCAGCCCTCGCCCGACGCCGCGGCGCTCGCGCGCGTGGTGGCCGCGCTCAACCAGCCCGAGAGCGCGCCGGGCCGCGCGCCCGTGGTGCTCTTCGGCGCGATGGTGCCCGACTCGGGCCTCGCGGGCCTGTTCGGCGTCGCCGCGCCGGCCGCCGTCACCCGCTCGGCGCGCGTGGTGGTGTCTCCGATCGCCGTCGAGGTGCGCGGAGAGAACAGCCTCGTGCCCATCGCGCCGAAGCTCCCGCCGTCGATCGCCGCGGCGCTCGGCGCGCTGCGCCCCGACGTGCGCTGCACCGACGACGGCCTGCCCGCGGGCCGCTACGCCATCACCCTCGTGACGCGCGCGGGGCAGACGTGGTCGCTGCCCAACGAGCTCTCGCCGTACGCGTTCCCCCCCAACGCGCGCATCGCCGCGGCCTCGCAGGGCGTGGTGGTGCGCATCGACCGCACGAGCCCGACGCCGGGCTACGTCTGCCCCGCGCCGCGGTAGCGATCACCGCGCGAGCTCGCGCAGCACGTCGCGGAGGCCCCCACTCCCAGCCTCGCCCCCGCTTCGGGGGCGAGGGGCCGGAAGGTGAGAGGGGTCGAGAGCGCTCGGCCTCTGTTGCCTCGAATGACTCCTTGCTCGACGTGCCGGGCTTCGAATGGGCTGCTCATACCAACTTCACGTCAAGTTTGCCGCTTTCGCGTGTGCGACGTGTCCCCCACCCGCGCAGGCACGCACGTTCGCGGAGCCCCCACCCGCGCAGGCACGCACCTTCGCGGAGCCGCCACCCGCGCAGGCACGCACGTTCGCAGAGCCCCCACCCGCGCTGCCGCGCACCTTCGCGGAGCCCCCACCCGCGCTGCCGCGCGCCCCGCCCCCGCGGAGCGCTTTGGGTTGACCTCATCTTCGGAGATCTGGCGCTGCGCCCGAAGTCAAGCGATCCCTTACGTATGAGCAAGATCGATGAGTCCCAGAGCAAGGCGTGGGCAGAAGCCGTGTTCGGGCGGGCGAAGCTGGGCGACGCACGCCGCACTCGCCGTGTGGTGAGCATGACGAGCGCGGCCATCCTTCGGCCGGGCGGTACGCTCACGGCCGTGTTCGACAATCCTGCGGAACTCGCTGGGGCGTACGACCTGGTCGAGAATGAGGCGGTCGACCCCGAGGAGCTCGCCCGCTGCCTCGCCCGCCACACGGCCGACCTGGCTCGGCTCCACTTCTACGTCTGGATCGCCACCGACGGCACCTCGCAACACGTCACCGATCGCAAGAAGCTCAAGGGCACCGGGCCCATCGGCACCACGCGCGCCAGGGCTCGCGGGGACAAGATCCACGACGCGCTGGTGCTCGACCCCGGTGAGTGTCAAGATAGATGTCGCCTCACTCGATCAGTCGGAGCGGCCCTCCAGGATGGCGCCGTAGCGCGGGGTTGCTCCGCGTGAACTGTCGGCCCGGTGGACCGC
>JBDHVF010000616.1:0-5343 GCA_039809605.1 Polyangiales bacterium
CGCGCCTCGCCGCGCCCGCGGTGCGCTGGCGGCACTACCTGGGCGGCGGCGTGCGCAACAACCGGGTGCACGTCGTCGACGTCGACGGCGACCGGGTGACCGACGTGGTGTACATCTCCGCGGGCAAGCTGCGCTGCAAGCACGCCGACGACGCCCTGGTGTGGGAGGGCGACGCGTTCGACCTCACGAACGTCGCGGGCGTCGCGGACCTCGACGGCGACGGGGCGCTCGAGGTCGTAGCCACGGGGGCGCGGGGCTTCGCGGGGGTGTTCTCGGGCGCCACGGGGCGCCTCGTGTGGGAGCTGCCCGCCGCGCTGCGCGGCGTCGGCGCGACGGCGCGCCTCGCGGACCTCGACGGCGACGGCGCCGCGGACCTCTACGTGGGCGAGTGCCAGCTCAACCCCGTGTCGGCCGTCGCGTACAGCTTTCGCGGCGGGCTCTCGGCGCCGCGCGAGCTGTGGCGCGTGCCCACGCTGCCCGACAACGCGTGCGGCACCGAGGGCGACGTGGTGGGCGACCTCGACGGCGACGGCGCGCCCGAGGTGGTGCTCACGCTGGGCTTCAGCCGCATGTGCGTGTTCGACGGCCGCACGGGCCGCGCGCGCCCCGAGGTCACCGCGCCCGCGTCGAGCCCCTTCGGGGGCTTCACCTGGACGATGCTCCGGCAGCTCGACGCCGACCCGGCCCTCGAGCTCGTCGCGATCACCAACGGCTACGCGCGCATCGACACGCCCTACGGCGCGCGGCGCATCGCGGTGTTCGACCAGTCGCCCGAGGCCGGCGCGGGGCTGCGGCTCGCGTGGGAGGCGGCGCTGCCCATGCCCGACCGCGCCGACCTGCACTTCGAGCCCACGAGCGTCACCGACCTCGACGGCGACGGCGCGCCCGAGGTCGTCGTGAGCGAGCTCGACCCCGAGACGCGCGCGTGGTCGCTGGTCGTGCGCGCCGCGCGCGACGGCCGCGTGCTCGCGCGCCAGGCGGGCGCTGACCTCGTGGGCGTCGAAGACGCGCTCGGCGACCGCCGGCCGCTGATCCTGACCGTGGACGACGACCGCGCCCTCGTCGCGCGGCGCTTCACGGGCGCGGGCCTCGCGACCGCGTGGACGATCCCCCGCGTGCGCCCGCTGCGCGTCGCCGACCCCGCGCTGGTGGCGCGCGAGCGGGCCGTGACGCGCCCGCTGCTCGTGCAGCTCGACGACGACCCGGCCCTCGAGCTCGTGGCCGCGCCCTTCGACCCCGCGCTGCCCCCCGAGGACCGCGTGGTCACCGAGGTCACCGGCTACGACCTCGACGGCGCGGCGCCGCGCGCGCTCGGCACGTTCCGCGCGCCCATGGGCGCGACCGTGACGCTCGGCACCTCGGGCGAGCGGCTCTCGCGCCCGTACGCCCAGACCGTGCTGGTCACCAGCGACGGGTACCTCCTGGCCCTCGACCGCGCGATGGAGCCCACCAACCGCGTCGTCGGCGCGGAGTTCACCGTGCCGGGCATGCGCGTGGGGGGCTTCTACGCGGGCACCAACGCGGGCCCCGCGCCGATCGCGGGCGCCCTCTCGCGCGACGGCCGCGACCGCGGGGTGTTCGTGCGAGACAGCCGCCCGGTGCTCCTTCGCCTCGACGTGGCGGGCGCGTCGCTGGCGTCTCCGCCGCGCGTGCGGTGGGCGGCGCCCAACCTGGGCCCCGCGATGATCGCCGACGTGAACGGCGACGGCGCGCGCGAGGTCGTCGCGCTCGACGGCCGCGACGTGGTGGCGCTCGACCCCGGCGAGGGCCCCCGCGAGCTGTGGCGCTCGCGCGAGGCCGCGGGGCCCGTGGGCTCGGCGGCGGTCTTCGACCCGCTGCCGCTGCGCGCGGCCGACGGCGCGGTCGACGTGTTCATCGGCCGCACCGACATGGGCACGCAGTACCGCCCCACGGCGCTGCGCGGCGTCGACGGCGCGGTGCGCTGGAACGCCTTCACCCGCACGCCGCACTCGGGCTTCGGCCACTTCGCGCTCGGCGACCTCACGGGCGACGGCACCGACGACGTGTTCGCGGGCATCAACACCATGGTGGTGCTCGACGGCGAGCGCGGCGACGTCGTGGCCGACCGCGAGCCCTCGCCCTACGGGCTGCCGATCATCGCGCCCTTCTCGGGCGCCGAGAACGAGGTGTACGTGGGCGCGTCGGCGCCCTCCGACCGGCTCGTGAGCGGCCGCCTCGAGGTGCGCGGGCAGGTGGTCTTCGACGGCGTGACCTCGTCGCCCTTCGGCGCGCTCGTGCGCTGCGCGGGCGCGCCCGCGGTGGCCCTCACCCCGTCGCTCTCGTCGCAGCTCGTGGTGCTGCGGCCGCAGGCGCTGCCCCGCGAGGGGGCGCCCGGCGCGGCGGTGCTCGCGCGCGCGACGCTCGCGGGCGGCGCGGTGTACCCGAGCGAGGCCGGCGTGCCCGCGGGCGTGCGGCGCGGCGTGTTCAGCAACCTCACGTCGGTGGCCGACCTCGACGGGCGCGGCGCGCAGGGGCTGCTCGCGGGCTCGAGCGACGGCTGGCTCTACGCGCTCGACGCGTGCACGCTCGCGCCGCTCTGGTCGATGAACTTTCGCGAGCCCGTGGGCGAGGCCGTGGTGGCCGACGCCGACGGAGACGGCGCCGACGACGTGATGGTGACCGCGGGCGACGGGTACCTCTACGGCCTCGGCCCGCGCACGCTCGACGCGCCCCCGGCCGTGCGCGACCTCTCGCCGCCGGGCGAGGACGACGTCGACGAGGTCGAGACCTTCGACACGCTCCACGCCTCGTGGGAGCCCGTGCCCGGCGCGACGGCCTACCTCGTGCGCCCGCTGTCGTACGGCGGCACGGCGCTGCGCTTCCCCGAGTCGGTGCGGGTCGAGGGCACGCGCGCCGAGGTGCGCGAGCTGCCGCTGCTGCTCGGCGGGCGCTACCGCGTCGGGGTGACGGCCCTCGGCGCCGGGGGGTCGGGCGTCGAGGTGCTCTCCGACGGCGTGACCGTGGTCGACCGCTCGCCCCCGACCATCACGATCCGCCTCTCGCGCGAGGCCTTCGCGCCGCGCGCGCTCGAGACCGTGGACATCTCGGTCGACACCGTCGACCGCACGGGCCTCGCGCGCAGCCGCGTCGAGCTCCGCGACGCGGGGGGCGCGCTGGTGCGCACGCTCGACGACTACGAGGCCCGCGTGCGCTACGCCTCGCGCGCGGCGCGCGTGACCTGGGGCGGCACCGACGAGCGCGGCGTGGTGGCGCCCGAGGCCACGTACACCGTCGTCGCGACGGCCACGGACGTCGGCGGCGCGACCGTCACCGAGCGCGCGATCGTGCGCGTCGTCGCGCCGCCCGCCAACGCGCCCCGAGGCTTCGCCGACGGCGCGGGCTCGGGCTGCGGGTGCCGCGCGTCGGGCGCGCCCCGCTCATCGCCCCTCGCGCTGGCGGCGCTGGCGCTGCTCGCTGCGAGGCGCCGGACCTTCCGCTGCACTCGTAACAGAGGGACCGCGGGCGCACGCCGGTGCGTTTCCCGTCACTAACGCGTTGAAAAGGTGCTGGCGAACCGGCGAAGCTCCGTGGTGAATGGAGCTATGCCGATGTCGCGGAGCTTTGGTTTCGTCGTGGCGCTCTCGATCGTGGCGGGCTGTTCGCTCAACCATCCTTCCTCTGGCTGGGACGACGGGGG
The DNA here is from genome assembly GCA_039809605.1 of Polyangiales bacterium. GTDB lineage: Bacteria > Myxococcota_A > Polyangia > Polyangiales > CAISKJ01. Next base: position 3,659 of record JBDHVF010000616.1, read on the forward strand.
GCAGCCCCCGCCCGACGTGATCGTCGGAGACACGGGCTCCGACGGCGACGTCACGACCGACGACGGCCCTCCGATCGACGCCGACGTGCCCGACGTCATCGACGCGCCCGACGCGCCCGACGTCATCGACGTGCCCGACGTCATCGACGTGCCCGACGCGCCCGAGGACGCCGACGTGCCCGACGTCATCGACGTGCCCGACGCGCCCGAAGACGCCGACGTGCCCGATGTCATCGACGTGCCCGACGTGCCTGATGTCATCGACGCGCCCGATGTCATCGACGTGCCCGACGTGCCCGACGTGCCGTGCCCCGCGGGGCAGACGCGCTGCGGCTCGGTCTGCATCGACACGGCCACCGACGTGACCAACTGCGGCGCATGCGGGCGCCCGTGCGCGGCGGGCCAGACGTGCACCGCGGGCGCGTGCGCGTGCGCGGCCGGGCAGGGCGACTGCGACGGCAACCCCGCCAACGGATGCGAGACCAACCTCGTCACGACCACGGCCCACTGCGGGAGCTGCGGCAACGCCTGCGGGGCCCGCCCCAACAGCACGGCCGCGTGCGTGGGCGGCGCCTGCACGCCGACGTGCAACGCGGGCTTCGGCGACTGCGACGGCATGGAGGCCAACGGCTGCGAGGTCGACACGTCGTCGAGCGCGAGCCACTGCGGCGCGTGCGGCAACGCGTGCCCGGTGCGCCCCAACACCATGAGCACGGCGTGTACGGGCGGCGCGTGCACGTTCACGTGCGTCAACGGCTGGGGCGACTGCGACCACAACCCCGCCAACGGCTGCGAGGTGCTCGGCACCAGCGACCCGATGAACTGCGGCGGCTGCGGGAGGGCCTGCCCGGCGGGCCAGGTCTGCCGCGGCGGCGCGTGCACGCCGTCGACGTGCACCCGTACCATGTGCGGCACGGCCTGCGTCGACCTCGGCGCCGACACGAACAACTGCGGCGCGTGCGGCAGGGTCTGCCCGGCGGGCCAGACCTGCTCGATGGGCGCGTGCACGTGCCCGACGGGGCAGACCGTGTGCGGGAGCGCGTGCGCGAACCTCCAGACCGACGTGCGCAACTGCGGCACCTGCGGCGCCGCGTGCCCCACGGGCGCGACGTGCTCGGCGGGCCGGTGCCAGTGCCCCTCGGGGCAGACCGCGTGCGCGGGCCGCTGCGTGAACCTCAGCAACAACGACGCGAACTGCGGCCGCTGCGGCAACGCCTGCGCCGTGAGCGACGCGTGCGTCGCCGGCACCTGCATCTGCGGCGGGCGCGACCAGGTCTGCTGCTGGTTCCGCCGCTGCGGCGCGGGGCTCTCGTGCGGCGTGCTGCTGTGCCGGTGACCGTCGCGCCCTGAGCGACCTCCCTCCCCCGCTCAGCGCAGGCGCAGCGGGGGAGGCAGGTGCGCCCAGACGTCGTAGTGCGCGGGGCACTCGCCGGCTTCGAGCGGCGGGAGCCTGCGCGTCGTGCGCTCGCAGCGCGCCGACGGGGCCGCGCGAAAGCGCTCGCAGCGCAGGGGCGCGAGGGCCTCGTCGGGGGTGGCGCCCCAGAGCCTCCGGCACACGACGCTTAGCGCCTCGCGGTCGCGCGCGTCGACGTCGCGCGGGGCGACGGGGTCGGCGTCGGGCGACGGGCACACCTGGCGGAGGTGGCGCGCGGCCGCGTCGTCGGTCGTCGAGAAGCCGCCGCCGG
>JBDHVF010000617.1:0-5335 GCA_039809605.1 Polyangiales bacterium
CGGCTCTACGTGGGCGAGCGCCACGCGTGCGCGCGGACGCGGGTCGGGGCGCTGTGCTGCTGGGGCGAGAACGCGTACGGGCAGCTCGGGAACAACCGCTCGAACCCGCCGCGCGAGGTCGACGGCCCGAGCGCCGTCGTGTGGTGAGCTACGCCTGCGCGCGGCCGAAGCCGTGGAAGGGCGTGGGGAGCACCGGGCCGCGCGTGGCGCGGCGGACCATGGCGGGCGATGGGGAGGGGACGGACACGGGGCCGAGGTCGCCGAGCTCGTGCTCGAGCGCGGCGCGCACCTCGTCGAAGCTGTCGAAGGTGTGCGTCTGAAAGAGGTTCCACGCGGTCCACATGAGCTCGGCGACGACGGGGAGGGGCACGCGGCCCGTGCCCGCGCCGAGGCCCGGCATCGCCACGGTGCGGATGCTCCCCGGCGCGGCGCGGTTCTGCACGCGCACGGCATGGAGCGCGGCGGCGCACGCGAGGGCGACGTTGAGGGTGGCGGAGATGTCCTCGGCGCACTCGAGCATCGTCGGCGTCGAGACGAGGTAGGTGGGCACGGCGCGCCCGGTCTCGACGCACGTGGCGGCGCCCACGGGCATGAAGTCACCCCACGCGGTGGTGACCGCGCGGCGCACGCGCGCCTGGATGCCCGCGCCGAGCCTCGCGCGGATGGCGCCGTCGAGCCCGCCGTTCATCTGCGCGCGCGAGTTGGTCGGCGACACCCACGCGCCCACGCGCTCGTCGAGCAGGGAGCCGTGCACGACCTCCACGCCGGGTTCGCCGTCGAACACCGCGAGCCAGGCTTCGACCATCCGAGGGTTGAGGTCCACCAGGGTCAACGTCACGTCGTCCATCACGCACCACCTTGTTGGCAGAGACGCGGCGGAACCTGCGCCCGCCCGCGGGCGCTCGCAACGGGGCGGGTGACGTAGCCTGTCAGCGGGTCACGAGGGCAGATACGCGATGGCGCGCACGAGCGAGACGAGGCGCTCGCGCATCTCGGCGCTGAGCTCGATGAAGCGCACGCCGAAGCCGGGGTTGAGGTTCTCGCCCTCGGGGCGCAGGGGGTTGATCCACGCGACCTCGCCGCGCAGTTCGAAGGGGCGCTCGCCGGGGGGCGTGAAGCTCAGCGAGACGGCGGTGCCCACGGGCGGGGGCGTGCGCGACGAGATGAAGATCCCGAGGGCCGAGATGTTCGAGATCGACGCGTAGAGAAAGGTCTCTCCGTCGGAGTAGTCGACGTCCCAGGCCACGTCGACGCGGGGCCCGGCCCTGCGCTCGACGCCGGGGGGCGGCGGGCTGCTCGATGCTCCGTCGCCGGGTCGGGTGCTGTCGGTCATGCGAGTGCTCCGCCGGGTGCGCGCTACTGCACGCGCACGCGGGCCGCGACGACGCGGTTCTCGTGGTCGTGGTCGCCCCCCTCGACGCGCATGCGGTCGCCGCCGTCGAAGAAGCCGATGTACACGGTGTAGATCCCGGGGCGGTAGGTGACCGGGATCGCGATGTTGATCCTGTCGCGGATGTAGTCGCCCGGGAGCCAGAGGCGCACGGGGTACTTGCCGCCCTCGACGGGGTCGTGGTCGCGGTTGATGCGCGGCCCGCCGGGCCCGTCGACGTGCACGAAGATCTGCCAGTTGCGCGGCGTCTCGGCGAGCGCGTGGAACACGAACGTGATGTCGAACGAGCCGCCGATGGGCACGTACGACATGCCGTGCGAGTCGAGGTCGTAGCCCACGTACTCGATGAGGTCGTCGAGGCGCGAGGGCTCGCCGCCGGGGTGCCGCGGGTCGCGGCGGGGGTGGCCCATGCGCGGCTCGACCGACGAGACCCACTGCTCGAGCGGGTTGCGGTTGGGCCGGCCCTCGAGGTCGCTCACGGCGAGCAGCAGGTTCGAGTTGCTCGCGTCGGCCACGGGCACGTTCACGTGGCGCGCGCGGCGGTACGAGCGGTTGAGCTGGCCGAACACGTCGGCGCCCACCACGAGGAAGCGCCGGTCGGGCGCGGTGAGCCACGCGACGGCCTCGTCCTCGGTCTGGAGCGTCTCGGGCTGGGTGCTGGTGTAGTAGCGCGAGGCCGGGTCGTCGGCGGGGCCGCCGTAGCGGGCCACGCGCTCGTTGCCGTGGCGCATCGCGCGCACGACGGCCCACACGCCGCGCGGAGACATGTGCTCCGAGAGCGCGGGCACGAAGCCCTGGGTGATGATCACCGCGACGGCCACGGCCGCGAGGGGCACCCACGCGACGCGAGACCCGAGCGCGTTGGCCGTGGGCGTGCCCTTGCGGCCGAGCCAGGCGTAGAGGTTCCAGACGACGATGAAGGCGAACACCGCGGCCACGATGAGCAGCGGCGAGGCCGCGAGGTAGACGAAGGCGCTGCGCTGCGGCGTGGTGAGCTGCCGCGCGATGCCCGGCACGAGCGGCAGGGCGACGCCGAGCGCCACGAGCACCCCGGCGATGCCCGCGAGCGTGTAGCGGAAGTTGGCGAGCAGGAGCGAGCCCACCGACGGCCGCGAGAGCTCGGCGCGGTCGCGCTCGAGGGCGTCGCGGCCCTCGCGCTCCATGTCGAGCACCCACGCCCAGGGGCGTCGGAGCGAGACGGGCTCGACCTCGCCCGCGCCTTGAAAGAGCACCACGGCGCCGAGCGCGAGGAAGAGGGCCGTCTCGACGAGGAAGTACGCCTCGGCCGGCGGCGGCGGGAGCTCGCCGTGCGCGGCGCGCGCGGCCTTCACGTCGTGGAGCCACTGCGAGAACTTGGTGGCGAAGCCCGCGGGGAAGGCCGGTCCCCCGTCGGGCAGCCCCAGCGCCGCGTACGAGGTCTTGGGGAACTGCAGGAAGTCGCGGAGCATGAGGGCCGTGAGCAGCGCGCCCGCGACGGCCACGGTGCGCCAGGGCTTGAGCTCGCGCTCGCAGTCGCGCAGGAGGGCCGCGAGGCCCAGGGCCACGGGCGCGGCCACGACGAACGCGCTCATGCCGTAGATCTGCATGTGGAAGGTCTGCAGCGCGAAGCCGAGCGCGATGGCGACGAAGGCCGTGAGCCGCAGGGCGCCCTCGCGCCAGGGGTCGAGCGCGTCGACCTCGTCGTCGTCGAGCAGGGCGCGCGCGCGGTCGGTCAGGGGCGACGGCGGAGACACGAGGCGCACGAGCCCGAAGGGCACCAGGCCCGTCCACGGGAAGCTCGCGTGCGCGAGGTTCTCCAGGTAGACCTCGAAGGTCTGCCACTGGGCGGCGGGCTGCGAGAGGTTGCTCGCGCCGACCCAGTGCGAGTAGCCCGTGAGCTCGCGCGAGGCCACGAGCAGGCACTTGACCGCGAGCGCCGCGGTGACCGCGAACGCCACGACGCCCGCCGCGCGGGTGGCGCGCGTCTCGCGCGCGAAGCGCAGGAGCACGGCGATGCCCGCGGCGCCGAGCACGGGCACGACGCCGAGCATCACGCCCGCGGCCTCGAGCCCGAGCACCAGGCCCGCGAGGCCCACGACGAGGCCGCCGACGCGCCAGCGGTTGTCGCGCCCCCAGAGGTGTAGCGCGAGGCCCGAGAGCGCGAGCGTGGTGGCGCTCTGCGCGACGCCGCCGCCGAACATCTGCCGCGCGTTCATGAACACGAGGGGCAGCGTGGCGTACGCGACGCCGGTGTACGCCGCGAGGCGGCGGTCGCCGAGGTGGCGCGCGGCGGCCATGAGCGACCCCAGCGCGAGGAGCGCGAGGAGCGCGCCGGGCATGCGCCCCCAGAGTTCCGACGCGCCGCCGACGCGAAACCCGAGGGCCACGACGCTCACCTGCGCGGGGGGCCTGTCGTACTGCACGGGGTTGCCCGCGATGAGGTCGCGCGCGAGGTCGGCGACGTGCACCTCCGTCGGCTGCCAGATGCCGAAGCGTTGCAGACCCAGCAGCAGCACGACCACCGCCGCGGTGGCCGCGACGAGGTAGGACACCCAGCGGTCGCTCGAAGAATTCTTCATGATCTCTCTCGGTAACCCGTAGCCCTGCGGAGCGCGCGGGACACTAGAACAACCCCGCGCGAGAAGACAACCATGGTCCCCACCCCCGCGCTTACTGGAGCGGCTCTCCCTCGTCGAGGGGGTCTTCGCCCTCGCCTTCGGGCTCCTCGTGCTCCGAGTCGACGCCGGCGCGACCGACCTCGAGGGGCGGCAGCGACGAGGGCGCCGACGCGTCGGGCGCGGCGTCGGGCGGGGCTCCCTCGACGAGCGTGACGCCGTCGACGGCGATGCGGTCGAGCGCGCGCCCGATCTGGGCCGACTGCACGTCGAACATGAGCCGCGCCTGCTGCGCGATCGCGCGGCGGATGCCCATGAGCGTGAGGGGGTCGATGAACACGCCGGCGCGCTTCGTCGACAGGTGCAGGTGCGGCCCCGTGCTGCGCCCCGTGGTGCCCACGAACCCGAGCGGCTGCCCCGCGTGCACGCGCGCGCCCGGCCGCAGCCCCGGCGCGAAGCGGGACATGTGCGCGTAGCCCGTCACCACGCCGAGCGCGGGGTGTTGCACCGTCACCAGGTTGCCCGAGGGCCCGGCCTCCCCGACGGTGAGCACCACGCCGTCGGCCGCGGCGTAGATGGGTGTGCCCTCGGGCGCGGCGAAGTCGACGCCGTTGTGGGGCTTGATCACGTGCAGCACGGGGTGCATGCGCCGCGGGTTGAAGAGCGACGAGAGCCGCGCGCCCGGCACGGGCGAGTGCAGCGGCCCGCGTTCGAACGTGTGGCCCTGGGCGTCGAAGAAGTCTCCGCGCGTCGAGCCGAGGCCGACCCAGAAGCCCCGGCGGTGCCCGTACGCGCCGCGGTAGTCCACGCCGAGCACGCGGCCGTAGCGGTAGAACTGGCCGTTGAGGCGCTCCTCGTCGACGATGAGCCGCGCCACGTCGCCGCCGAGCACGCGCGGCGGCAGGCCCATCGCCGCGAACACCTCGGCGAGGCGCGCGGCCATGTCGGGCTGCAGGTGCGCCGACGAGAGCGTGGCCGCGAGCGAGCCCGTGACGCGAAAGCCCACGGCGAGCCGGTGCGACGTGACCTCGACCTGCACGCGCTCGCCGCGCGCCGCGCCCGCCTCGCGCGCGGCGGCCCACACGAGCGTGGGCTCGCGGCGGTACTCCACCCGGCGCAGCTCGTGGGTGACGAGGTCGCGCATGACGGCGACGCGGTCCGAGGGCTGGAGCGAGCGCATGTTCACCAGGGGCTGGAGCGCGCGGATGGCGGCCTGCGCGTCGGCGGGCGGCACGCGCATCGCGCGCAGCGCGGCGGCGAGGGTGCGCGGGCCGAGGCGCTGCTGCGTCACGTCGAACGCGGGCGATGCGGGCGCGGGCAGCTCGGCGGGCGCCGAGGCGTCGAGGTCGAG
>JBDHVF010000618.1:0-5326 GCA_039809605.1 Polyangiales bacterium
CCTGCGTGCGATGCTCAACGTGCTCGAGCGCACCGCGCAGGACCTTCAGGTGATCCTGCTCACCTGCCATCCGGGGCGGTTCCGTGGGCTTTCGGGCGCGCGCACGATCGCCCTCGACGAGCTCAAGGCGGCCCCATGAGAGGGGGCAGTCTCGGCGCGCGGGGCGTCTTCATCGAATGGACCGCAGGCGGCTTCGCCTACCGCTACAATCCGAAGCACACGGCTATGTCGGGGGCGTGGCGTGAGGTGGTGGCGCGGTACGGACCGATCGACCCGGAGCAGATCGCGTCGTTGATCGACGCCACGACGCGCAGTCGCGGAATGCACGGGGCGTTCGGCGCGCTCGCGGGGCTGGGCGTTGCGGGTCTCGCCCTGCTCGGCATCGAGAGCGTGCTGCCTGCCCTGGCGGCCGGCAGCATCGCGGCGGCGGCGGCGAGCTTCTTCACGCGCCGTAGGCCGTTCGCGCTCGCCTACGACCCCGACGACGTGGGGCAACGAACCTTCCTCCACCAGCTCGGGGGCGCGTCTTCGGCGCTCCGAACGACCGCAACGCTGGGAGCGCTCCGCGCCGCGCCCGAATTCGTAACGCCCGCGTCCCCGACGGCCGTCGTCGTGACGAGCACGGACGACTGCCCGCTCCCTTTCGTCCTCAACCTTTCGGCGCCGTGCTGGCAGGTGCAGAGCGCGGTACTGGCCTTTCTACCCGATCGCGTCTCGCTGGTCCGCGGCGGGAAGACGGCCTTCGTCGGATACGACCGGTTGCGGCTCTCGCATGACGTCGAGGACGTGCACGAGGTCGGCGCCGTGCCGAGCGACGCGACCGTGCTCGGGACGCGGTGGCGCTACACGACCCGAGCAGGCGGCCCGGACCGGCGCTACCGCGACAACCCGGCGCTCCACCTCGTTCGCTACGGGCGGCTTCACCTCCAGGCCGGCGACACGTTCGCGTTGACTGTGCGAACCAGCCGCCTCGCGGCGGCCGCCGAGGCGTGTGCCGCGTTCCAGTTCGTCGTGCAGGGGCACCCCAGCGCTCGTCGACTGAGGGCGTCCCATCCGCAGCCTCCAACTCCCTCGATTGCTTCGGTCGGGGCGCATTCGCTTCCATCGGTGCCGCCGTCACCGGCCGTCCTCTCGCCCTCGCAGCCATCGCCCTGGCAACTCTCGCCGTCCGCACCCTCTTCGCCGTCGCCGCCTCTGGCTCCGCTGGCTCCGCCGCGGCCTGCTCCCTCCCTGGATCCACCGGGTGGCCAGGCGATGGCGCCTTCGTCGTCGGCCCCTGCGGTGTCGTTGCGATCGCAGGTTGCCACATTGGCGATGGCCACCACGGCCCCATCGCCCGTGCCCCCGGCCGTGCCGCCCGCTCTGCCCGTTCGTTCCGCGCCGCCGGTTCAACGCACGCCGCAACACGCGGCGCAGGCGACATTCCCGGCAGAGCAGAAGCCACCGGGCGCATCGTTCCAGGCGCTCCTCGAGTTCCCGATCGACACCCGGCACCCGCCCGACGTGATCGACTTCGCGGCCGTCGACGACGCGCCACCGGTGGTGGCGCCGCTGGTGAGCGCGCCGACCTTCGCGCTGCCGCCTCCCGCACCGTCGGCTCACGTTCAGGAGCGCGCGCGTTGGATCGCGCCGGGTGAGCGTATCGAAGTCCACGGTCGCACGATCCGCGGCGGGCTCCTCTACGTCGGTGAGCGCCTCGCCGGGCGGGACACCCGGTCGGAACCTTCGCTCCTCCGGCCATCGCTGCTGGTCGCGCCACAGCTCGACTGGGAGGGGACGACGATCGGTTACTGGCCTTCGTACGCGACGCTGGACCGCGAGCAACGCGCCACCTATCTCGAGTGGCTCTCGAGTGGGCGGCGCGATCCTCGCGCCGGGATCGGCTACGTCTTCATCTTCTTCTACGGCCTCGAGCGCCGTGCCTTCGCCGACCCCGACCGCACGGGCGAAGACCTCGCGCTCCTTCGCGAGGAGGTCGTCGCATTGCGCGAGACCTACGGCCACAACCGCTCCTTCGCGGCGTACTCGTCGTCGTTCCTCGACGCGATCGATCTTCGGATGGGCGTTGCTCGTCGCCCTCAGCCCGCCCCCGTCGAGTTCGTCGGCGAGGAACTCCCGTTGTGGCTTCGCGTCGAACTGTCTCGCCGCGCCCACGAGTCCGCCCCCCTCGACGCCGCATGGGCGATCGCGTGGCACGATGCCGCCCGCCCGAAGGCGTCGCCGACCGTGCGAGCGCGGTGCGACGTCGAGGTTCGCGCGCTCTTCGAAACGCTCTACCGCGAGCGCTTCGGCTCGGGCCTCGTCCCCGCGCGGGGACGCGCGCAGCTCAAAGGCGAGTACCTTCCTGCGAGCAGCGCGCTCGAGCGCCCGATCACGCTCGCGCTCGAGGGGCTCACGGAGGTGACCCGCGGCTCCGCAGCCGGACGCAACCTGGATGCGATCGGCGAGCTGCTCCAGCGCTGCGTCGGCGAACTCGACGCCTACAGAGGGTGTCTCAAAAGTTCTGTGAGCCTACCTGGGGGCTCCCGCACGATCGTCGGAGGGCTCCCGCACGATCGTCGGAGGGCTCTCGTGCGATCGTCTGGAGCCTCGCGCGCCCGAAGAGGCTGCCGGGCGCCCTCCGGCGCAGTCACCCTGCGACCGCAACCGCGACCTTGAGCTGGAACGTGCCCGCCTTCCAAGCGGCGTAGAGCTTCTTGAGGTTGAAGGCCGTGCACAGCAACGCCCACTGCGCGTTGACCTTCTCCTTGCCGCGCACCGTGAAGCGTCGGAAGCCCTGGTTCCACTTCAACTGCGCGAACACCGGCTCGATGATCGTCTTGCGCGCGCGCCGCGCCGCCGCCACGTCCGGGTCCGCGTAGCGCGCGCGGTGACGCTCCATCGTCGCATCCCACGGCTGACGATCGATCGTGCGACCCTCGGGCGACTTGCTGCACTGCGCCCGAACGGGGCACTCGGCGTGAGGGCATTGGTACACCCGCGTCTCCACGCCGGCTCCGTGCTTGCCGCGCGAGAGGCGCGCGAACGGAATGAACTGCTCGCGCGGGCACACGTACCCGTCGCGCGTTTCGTCGAAGCGGAAGCGATTCTTGTCGAACTCCTCCGCCTCCATCTCGGTCGTGCCGGGGTTGGCGCTCGGTGCCGTCGGCGGCGTCGGAACGACGACCTTCAGACCGGCCTCTTCGGCCTGCTGCAACTGGTGGCCGTCGATGTACCCAGCGTCGACATCCGTGACCTCCGGGCTCTCGCCCAACGTCTCGAGTGCGGCCTGCGTCTGCGGCATGAGCTGGTGGAGGTCGTTGTGGTCGGGCACCACCTCGGTCTGAACGATCAGGCCCGACTCCTGGTCTGCGACCGCCTGCGCGTTGTAGCCCATGACGTACTTGCCCTGAACCTGCACGCAGTTGGCGTCGGGCTCCTTCGGGTGCAGGTGTTCGCCGTCCCCGAGCTGCGCCAGCTGCGCGCGGATGGCATCGCGGCGCTTCTCCACATCGGCCAGTGTTTCGGGCAGAGGCGCGCCGGACTCGCCAGGGATCGGTTCGTCGTGCTGGACCTGGTCGATGTAGTCGCGGATTCGCGCGTCGCACTCGCGCAGCGCCTTCTCGAGGGTCTTGCGGTGCAGCGCCGTCGCGGTGCTGCTGGCGGCCTGGATCTTGGTGCCGTCCAGGGCGTGCAAAACCATGCCGACGAGCCCCTGCGCCATGGCGAGGCGCACGACCTTGCGAAAGAGCTTGCGGAGCGCCTTGGTGTTCTTGCGGAGGAAGCGCGAGAGGGTCTGATGGTCGGGGCGCGTGTTGCCCGTGATCCACAGGGCCGGAATGACGTTGACGCAGGCCCACTCGAGCCTTCGGGTGGAGCGGATGCGCTCGAAGAAGCCGAAGAGCCACGCCTTGATGAGCACGTCCGTGGCGTACGGGGGGCGGCCGCGCTCGACCTCACGCGCCTCGAAGCCCAGCTCCTTCAGGTTCAGCGCGTCCACGACGTCGCACAGGTACCGGACCGGATGATCGGGGCCCACCCACTCATCCAGACGCGGTGGTAGCGAGAACGTCAGCGTGTAGTCCGCCTTGATCGAGTAGCCCACAAAGCGATGGTACAGCAGGAGCTCCGACTTCTGAGACACCCTCTACAGCCGCTGGCTCGGGCGAAACCCGGAAGGGCGAGGGAGCGTTGCCTCGCTCGCGCACCTGCCCCCATCCCTCGTCTCCGGGCAAGGCGACGCGCAGGATGAGCTGGTTCGTGAGCTTGAACGCATGCTCGGCGAGCGGCCACGCGTGGTGCTGCGGGGGCGCGATCTGATCGAGTCGCTGCAGGTCTCGAAGGGGGCGAAGCTCGGCAAGGCCGAGGCGATGACCGCGATCCAGCTCCTCGAACGCCTCGGGTTTGGGGTCGAGCCCGACCTGCGGTTTCGCGGCCCGACGCTGGCCCGCGACGGCAACGTGGTGCTCTTCCGTCTGCCGCCCGGCTCGCCTACAGCGCCCGGCCCCGCGTACGAGGCCGCGACGCTCTTCGCCCAGCTCGCCGCGGTGATGTCGACCGCCGACGGGGCCATCGGGGAGGACGAACGTCGGCACGCCGAGGCGCACATCGAACAGGCCTTGAAGCTCGAGGCGGGCGAGCGCGCGCGCATCGCGGCCCATCTCGACCTGCTCCTCCTCGCTCCGCCCACCGCGGCGTCGATCAAGAGGCGCCTCGCCACCGTGCCCGAGCGCGCGAGGCAGTCGCTGGCGGCCTTCCTCGTAGGCGTCGCGGGCGCCGACGGTCACATCGCCCCCGCGGAGATCAAGCTGTTGCAGAAGCTCTACCCCTTGCTGGGCATGGGCGCGGACCTCGTCTACGAGCACCTCCACGCGATGGCGGCGGCCGACCCGTCGACCCCGCTTGCCCAGGGGGGAGGCAGGCGCTCGACGTCGCCACCCGCGCCCCGCTCCACCGCGCAACGTGGCGGGGTCGAGCTCGACATGGAGAGGGTCCGGGCGACGCTCGCGCAGACCAGCGCGGTGACGGCGCTGCTCGGCTCGATCTTCGCCGAGTCCGACGCGGTCGAGGCACCGTCGTCCAAAGGTCCGCCCATGTCGCGAGGCACCATCGCGGACCTCGACGCCGCGCACTCGGGGCTGCTCCTCGCACTGGTGCGCGCCCCCTCGTGGACGCGTGGCGAGTTCGAAGCGGAGGCCGCGCGCTGGGGTCTCATGCCCGACGGAGCCCTCGAGGTGATCAACGAGCGCGCCTTCGACCGGTGCGGCTCAGCCCTCTGCGAGGGCGACGACCCGATCGTGCTCGACGAGCAGATCGCCAAGGAGATGATCGATGCATGACGCCGTGA
>JBDHVF010000619.1:0-5321 GCA_039809605.1 Polyangiales bacterium
CGCGCGCGCCGGGCGACGCGCTCGGCGAGCGGCTCGCGGGCGCCGCGGGCCTGCGCGCGATGGCGGCGCTCGTGACGGTGTCGGCCTTCGGCGGCTGCGTGATCGGCACGCTCACGGGCGCGCGCGTGATCGCCGCCATGGGAGCCGACGGCGCGTTCGCCCCCTCGCTCGCGAAGCTCGGCCCCGCGGGCACGCCCGACCGGGCCATCGCGGCGGTGACGGCCCTCGCGCTCGCGTACGCGCTCTCGGCGCACGTGGGCCGCCTCGCCGAGGTCTTCGTGGTGGGCGCGTGGCCCTTCTACGCCCTCGGCGCGCTCTCGACGATCGTGCTCCGGCGGCGCGAGCCCGGCCTGCCGCGGCCCTACCGCGTGCCGGGCTACCCCTGGACGGTGCTGGGCTTCTTCGCGGCGACGCTCCTCATGCTCGCGAGCTTCGCGCGCGGCGACCCGAAGCTCGCCGCGGCGTCGCTCGGGCTCATCGCGCTCGGCGCGCCGGTGTACGCGATCGCGAGGCGCTTCACACGGTGACGAGGCGCGCGTCGACGTCGAGCGCGCGGCACTGCGCGGCGATCTCGTCGGCGTAGTTGGGGTTCATCACGAACACCGTGGGCGACGGGCCGAGCGCGCGCAGCCACGCGGGCTCGCGAATGGCGTGGCCCGTCACGGGCGTGAAGCGCCCCTGCTTCTTGACGTTGACGTCGACGCCGCCCGCGAGGAGCTCGCCCGCCGGGTCGACGAGGTTCGCGAAGAGCACGCCCTTGGTGGCCATGCCCCAGAGCGCGCAGGCGCCGCCGCGGGCGGCCTCGCGGGCGCGGGCGCGGGCGGCGTCGACGCGCGCGCGCTCGTCGCGGGCGTAGGCCTCGGCGCGGGCGGCGGCGCCCTCGTCGGGGCGCGCGGCCGACGGCGAGGCGCGGCGCGCGTGGGCCCAGAGGTACTGCCCGCCGAACGCGGGCGCGACCTCGTCGACGGCGAAGCCCGCGGCCGAGAGGGCGTACGCGAGGCTGCGCGCCGTGAAGTAGTTGCAGTGCTCGTAGCAGAAGTCCCAGAAGGCCCCGTGGGCGAGGATCCAGTCGAGGTCGGGCACCTCGAAGAAGAGCGGCGCGTCGGGGGCGCCCTCGAGCGCGGCGTGGATCGAGCGCAGGAAGGGCACCGGGTCGGGGATGTGCTCGAGCGTGTGGCGGCACACGACGAGGCGCGGCGCGGCGGAGACGTGCTCGGGGCGGAACACGTCGCTCACGAGGGTGACGGGCGAGGTCTCGGTGGCGGCGCGCGGCGCGCAGCTCGGGTCGACGCCGAGGCCCGAGGTGCCGGGCACGGCCTCGGTGAACACCTCGAGGAAGCGCCCCTTGCCGCAGCCCACGTCGCACACGACGCCGCCGTCGACGCCGTGGCGCGCGGCGAGGTGGGCGGCGATCTCGCGGTAGTAGCGCTCGAACGCGGCCGAGGGGACGTCGTTGTCGTACCGGGCGTCGTAGACCATGCGCGCGGGGTCGAAGCGGGCGTTGAAGGCGAAGCCGCAGCGGGCGCAGGTGGCGAGCGCGAGGGGGGCGCGGGGCGCGGCGAGGGCCTCGTCGCGCGAGGCGAAGACCACGTTCTGCATCACGGGCAGCGCCTCGCGGCGCACCGAGAGGGCGAGGTCGGAGGCCCCGCAGAGGGGGCAGCAGAAACGCAGCGTCGGGTCGGGGTTCATGGCGAGGGTTTCGGTTGCAGGGAACGTCAGCGACGTTTCTTCGTCAAGCGGCGCCCGCGCGGAGTGGAAACCTCACGAGACCTCCGATAGAAGGAGGATCGCAATGCTTCACCCGGGGCCACGAAGCCCGTCGCTCATGGGGAGCGGCGCACTTCGCACCCCGGCGTAGCGTGCACGGAGACCACGCATGAGCCGACTGAAGACCTGGTGTCTGTCGCTCGCGGTCCTCGGGATGGTGGCCGGATGCGGGGACGACACCCCCTCCACGCCTCCGCCCGCGGACTCGGGCGCCGACACGTCGACGGACAACCCCACGCCCGAAGACAACCCCACGCCCGAGGACAACCCCACGCCCGAGGACAACCCCACGCCGACGGACAACCCCACGCCCATGTGCGACATGGGCCAGATGCGCTGCGGCGACGCCTGCGTCGACACGCAGACCAACAGCGCGAACTGCGGCTCTTGCGGCATGGCCTGCGCGATGGGCCAGGTCTGCCGCATGGGGAGCTGTCAGGCCGACATGACCTGCATGTCGGGGCAGACGCTCTGCGGCACGAGCTGTGTCGACACGTCGAGTGACGCCATGAACTGCGGCTCCTGCGGCAACGCGTGCCCCGCGGGCCAGACGTGCTCGGGCGGCATGTGCCGCGCGTCGGACTGCCCGGCGGGCCAGACGCGCTGCGGCTCGTCCTGCGTCGACACGATGACCGACGCGGCCAACTGCGGCGCCTGCGGCAACGCGTGCTCGGCGGGCCAGACCTGCATGGGCGGCATGTGCCGGAGCTCCATGATGTGCCCGGCGGGGCAGACGTCGTGCGCGGGCGTGTGCGTCGACACGATGACCGACACGGTCAACTGCGGCGGCTGCGGCATGGCCTGCGCGATGGGCCAGAGCTGCGTGGCCGGCACCTGCCGCATGTCGTCGTGCCCGTCGGGGCAGACCTCGTGCTCGGGCGCCTGCGTCGACACGATGACCAGCACGGCCAACTGCGGCGGCTGCGGGCGCGCGTGCGCCACGGGCCAGACCTGCTCGGGCGGCATGTGCATGGGCATGGGCATGTGCCCCGCGGGGCAGACCTCGTGCGGCGGCGCCTGCGCCGACCTGCAGACCGACTCGGCCAACTGCGGGATGTGCGGCCACGCGTGCCCCTCGGGGCAGACGTGCCAGACGGGCACCTGCCGCATGGGGCGCCCGACGTGCCCCGCGGGCCAGACCGACTGCACGCCCACGGCGGCGACGCCGACCTGCGTGAACACGCTGACCGACAGCATGAACTGCGGCGCGTGCGGGACGGCCTGCGCCATGGGCTCGACCTGCCAGATGGGCGCCTGCCGCTGCGCCACGGGCCAGACGCTCTGCGGCCGCGCGTGCGTGAACACGCAGACCGACGAGGCCAACTGCGGCCGCTGCGGCAACGCCTGCCCGCGGGGCCAGGTGTGCACCTCGGGCCGCTGCGGCTGCGCCACGGGCTCGACGCTCTGCGCGGGCAACTGCGTGAACACGCAGACCGACGCCATGAACTGCGGCGCCTGCGGCATGGCGTGCTCGGGCGGGCAGACCTGCCAGATGGGCCGCTGCGCGTGCCCCACGGGCCAGATGCTCTGCGGCTCGGGCGCGGCCGCGCGCTGCACCAGCACGCAGACCGACCGCGCCAACTGCGGCGCGTGCGGAACGGCCTGCGCCATGGGCCAGACCTGCGCCGCGGGCCGCTGCGCGTGCCCCACGGGCCAGACGCTCTGCGGCTCGGGCTCGACGGCGGCGTGCGTCGACCTGCAGACGAGCGCGGGCAACTGCGGCCGCTGCGGCAACGCGTGCCCGGCGGGCGTGCCGTGCATGGCGGGCACCTGCCGCGGCACGGCCCCGGCGAACGACACCCGCGCGGGCGCGACGGTGATCAACCTCGGCGCGGGCAACGCGCAGAACCTCATGGCCGACACGACCAGCGCGCGGCATGACACGGCCGGCACCTGCTCGTGCACGACCGCGGGCAACGACGTGTTCTATCGCTTCGCCCTCACGCAGCCCGAGGTGGTGTACGCCGACACGCTCGGCGCCGCGTGGGACACGTCGCTCTTCCTTCAGGACGCGGGCGGCAACAACCTCACGCCGGGCGGCGCGGGGCAGGTCACCTGCAACGACGACCTCTCGAGCGCGGGGCTCTGCACCGTGGCCGGGAGCCTCCAGAGCCAGGTCGTCGCGCGGCTCAACCCGGGCACCTACTACCTGGTGCTCTCGGGCTGCGGGGCGGGCATGGCGACGATCCACTTTCAGCACCTGCCCGCGGGCAACGGCCCGACGGCGCGCATCACGCCGTCGGCCGCGGTGCAGACCGCGACGGGCTCGACCTCGGGCACGGGCCAGGTCTCGGCGACCTGCTGCTCGGGCGGCCCCGAGAACTCGCTCTGGTGGGTCACCTGCCCCGGCGCGGCGGCGACGAGCTTCTACGCCTCGAGCTGCAGCGCGACCACGGGCGCCAACCAGGCGGCCTATGACATCGAGCTCCAGCAGAACAGCGCGCTGCGCTCGACGGGCCTGTCGGTCTGCAACGACGACACGGGCTTCACGTGCGGCGCGGGCGCGACGGTCACGTCGACCCTTCCGGCCACCACCGCCGCGCAGGCGGGGCTGAACACCCTCATCGTCGACACGTGCGGCGGCGCGGGCGGCGCGTACACGGTCAACTACGTGCTCGGCAACTGCGCGTCGGGCGCCCGCTGCGGCGCCTCGTGCGTCGACACCAACACCGACGAGACCAACTGCGGCGGCTGCAACCGCCGCTGCCCGTCGGGCCAGACCTGCGTGCGCGGCGCCTGCGAGGCCGTGCGCGCGGGCGAGACGCGCGACAACCCCATCGCGCTCTCGGGCCTCAGCGTGGTGACCTCGGTCAACACCTCGGTCTACCGCAACGACACCACGGGCGTGTGCGGCTGCACCACGGGCCGCGACGTGTTCTACCGCTTCACCCTCACGCAGCCCGAGATCGTGTACGCCGACACCATCGGCTCGTCGTTCGACACGTCGCTCTTCCTGCAAGACGCGATGGGCGTGAACCTCACCTCGTCGGGCCTCTCGAACGGCACCACGTGCAACGACGACGGCGGGCTCCTCGGCTGCGGCACGGGCACGCAGTCGCAGGTGCTCGCGCAGCTCGGCGCGGGCAGCTACCTGCTCGTGATCTCGGGCTGCGGCACGGGCGGCGTGGCGTCGCTGCGCTTCCAGCACGTGCCCGTGGGCAACGGCGCGGTGCGCGCGCTCGCCGCGGGCTCGTCGGTCGTGTCGGGCTCCACCTCGGGCACCGGGCGCGTGACCTCGGCGTGCTGCTCGGGCGGCCCCGAAGACACGTTCTACTGGTACACCTGCGGGTCGTTCGCGGGCGGCACGTTCACGGCCTCGACGTGCGGCCGCGCGACGTGGGACACCGAGCTCGCGCAGGTCTCTCCGGGCCGCGGCGGCACGGGCACGGTCTGCAACGACGACGCGTGCGGCCCGCGCCAGTCGCTGATCGCGGGCACCATCCCGCGCGGCCCCGGCCTCCACGCGCTCTACGTCGACGGCTGCGGCTCGGCCTCGGGCGCGTACACCGCCGCCGTCACCCGGCCCTGATCCCCTCCCCGATCCCCCTCGCACA
>JBDHVF010000620.1:0-5319 GCA_039809605.1 Polyangiales bacterium
CTACGGTTGGGCGGGGGGCGAGGAGAGGAATGGACCAGGAAGAGAAGTCCGAAAGGAGCCGCGCGCAGATCCTCGAGCCCATCGGCGAGTATCGCCCGTGACCCGCGCGACGACCGCGCTCGCGCTCGCGCTCGCGCTGTCGACGGGCGCTGCGGCGGCTCAGACGGCGCCCGACGACCTCGCGCGCGCGGCCTTCGACGAGGGCATGCGCGGCCTCGGCGAGCGGCGCTACCACGACGCGGCGCTCTCGTTCGAGCGCTCGTACGCGCTGCGGCCCGTGCCCGTGGTGCTCTACGACCTCGCGCTCGCCTACCGGGGGATGGGTCGCTACCGCGCGGCCATCGACGCGTTCACCCGCTACCTCGCGGCGCCCGGCGACGTCACGCCCGAGCGCCGCGGCGCCATCGCCGACGAGGTGCGCGACCTCGAGGCGAGGCTCGTGCGCGTCGAGCTCTCGGTCACGCCGCCCGAGGCCGCCGTGTCGGTCGACGGCAGGGCCGTGGCGCCCTCGGAGCGCTCGCTCGCGCTCGACCCGGGGTCCCACGTGTTCGACTGCGCCCTCGCGGGCTGGAGGCCCGCGCACCGCGAGGTCGCGGGCGCGCCGGGCGAGCGCGCGACGGTGCGCTGCGCGCTCGAGATGCTCCGCGACGCGCGGCTCGTGGTCGAGCCCTCGGTGCAGTCGGCCTCGGTGTGGATCGACGGGCGCCCCGCGGGCACGGGGCGCGTCGAGCGCGTGCTCGACCCCGGCGAGCACCGCGTCGACGTGCGCGCGCCGGGCCACGTGGCGCTCACGCGCACCGCGAGGCTCGGGCCCACCGGGGTCGTGCGCCTCTCGCTCACGCTCGAGCGCGAGCGCGGCCCGCTGGCCCTCGGGCTCGCGGTGACGGGCGGCGTCGTCGTCGCGGGCGCCGCCGCGGTGGCGATCTACTACGCGGCGAGGCCCGCGTCCGACGCGCCCGTCGACGCGCGCTGGGGCAACGTGCAGGAGCAGCGGCCGTGAGCGCGCGCGCGGCGAGGGCGGCGCTGCTCGCGGCCCTCGCGGGCGCCGCGCGGTGCGGCGCGCCGACGACGCAGCTCGTGGTGCAGATCGATTCGAACGTGGCCGACCTCCGGCGCGTGCGGCTGGTGGTGACGCGCGCCGGCGCGGCGGCGCCCATCACCGACCGCTGGTACGAGCTCGCGGGCGCGATCGACGGGGGGCGCTTCACGATGCCCGGCGAGGTCGGCGTGTTCGCGGGAGACCCCGACGACTCGCGCCCCGTTCGGCTCGACGTGAGCGCCGACGTGCCGGGCGAGGCGCTCGACTTCACCCTGAGCTTCACCGTGCGCTTTCAGCGCGGGCGCGTGCGCTGGGTCGAGGTCTTTCTGCCCGACCGCTGCAAAGACCCGCTCGCCCGCATGTGCCCCATCGGCCAGGTGTGCGGCCTCACGAACTGCGAGCCCCAGGAGCGCGCGGGCACCGAGACGCGCCCGGCGCGCGACGCCTCGCCGCCCGAGGCGGGCGACGCGAGCGACGGCGCGCCGCGCTGCCGCGACGGGCGCACGCCCGTGGCCGAGGTCTGTTACAACGGCCTCGACGACAACTGCGACGGACGCGCCGACGAGGCGTGCCACTCGCAGAGCTGCGCCGAGGGGTCGGGCACGCGCGGCTGCGGCGTCACGCTGGTGCCCTTCGTGGTCGACGGGTTCTTGCTCGGCGAGGTGGGCACGCCGAACGCGGCGCCGCCGCGGCGCGTGCACCTGCCGTCGTTCGTGATGGACCGCTACGAGGTCACGCTCGAGCGCTTCCGCGCGTTCTGGTCCGCGGGCCATCCGGCGCCGCCGTTCGGGCGCGTCGACTACCCGGGCGGCGCGGTCTCGCTCACGCCCTGGGTGGTCTCGGCGCCCGTGATGGCGGGCGCGCCGCGCGACGACGCGGGCGTCTCGCTCTGCGCCTGGGCCAACCCCTCGGCGCCCGCGTACACCCCGGTGAACTGCGTCGACTGGGCGACCGCGATGGCGTTCTGCGTGTGGGAGGGCGGGCGCCTGCCGACGGAGGCCGAGTGGGAGGCCGCCGCGCGCTACGTCCCCCGCGGCGCCGACGGCCGCGTGCTCCGCCTCGGGCGGCGCTACCCGTGGGGCGACGACGCGCCCGAGTGCCAGGCGAACTTCGTCGAGCGGTCGCTCTCGTGTGGCCCGCGGCCCGGCGCGCCGTGGGTCGTCGGCACGTCGCAGCCCTCGTGGTACCCGTTCTTCGACATGGCGGGCAACCTCCAGGAGTGGGTCGCCGACGTGAACGCGCCGTACGGCTCCGCGCCGTGCTGGGACCTCGGCGAGTACGCCGACCCGCTGTGCGCCACGTGGACCGACGACGCCGCCGTCGAGCAGCGCACGATCCGCGGCGGGTCATTCACGTCGATGGAGCCCAACATCCGCGGGGCGTCGCGCGACAACTCGCGGCCGAGCGATCGCGGCACCAACAAGGGCTTTCGCTGCCTGCGCGTCGGAGACTAGAGTCGCCGCGAGGAGACGTGCGCGACGACGAATCGACGATCGAGCAGGGCCGGCGGCGCAGCGCCGAGACGCGGCTCCTGGTGATGAGCGCCGCGGGCCAGCAGGCCTTCGCGCTCGCGCGCGACGGCGAGTACGTGGTGGGGCGCGGCGAGGGCTGCGACGTGCGCGTGGCCGACGCGTCGCTCTCGCGCCGCCACGCCGTGGTGCGCCTGCGCCCGAGGCTCACGGTCGAGGACCTGGGCAGCGCCAACGGGACGCGCGTGCGCGGCCGACCCCTCGCCGCGGGCGCGCCCGTCGAGGTCGCGCCTGGCGAGGTGTTCGAGCTCGCGTCGGTGCTCTGCGTGGTCGAGACGCCCGAGACCGACCCCGCGCGCAGGCCCCCTTCCGCGGCGCCCGGCGTGGTGGTGGCAGACCCGGCGATGGCCGAGCTCCACGCGCTCGTGGCGCGCGTCGCGGCGGGGTCGATCCACGTGCTCCTGCTCGGCGAGACGGGCGTGGGCAAGGAGGTCTTCGCCGCCGCCCTCCACCGCCTCTCACCCCGCGCCGACAAGCCCTTTCTGCGGCTCAACTGCGCGGCCTTCACCGAGACGCTGGTCGAGGCCGAGCTCTTCGGCCACGAGAAGGGCGCGTTCACCGGCGCCGTGACGGCGCGCGCGGGGCTGCTCGAGAGCGCGCAGGGCGGCACGGTCTTTCTCGACGAGGTGGGCGAGCTGCCGCTGACGCTCCAGGCCAAGCTCCTGCGCGTGCTCGAGGACCGCGAGGTGCGCCGCGTGGGCGCGGTCGCCACGCGGCCCTTCGACGCGCGCGTCGTGGCCGCCACCAACCGCGACCTGCAGGCCGAGATCGCCGCGGGGCACTTCCGCTCCGACCTCTACTTTCGCCTCAACGGCTTCTCGCTCACCATCCCCCCGCTGCGGCGGCGCCCCGGCGAGGTCCTGCCGCTGGCCGAGCACTTTCTCGCCGAGGCCGCGCGGCGCATGCCGGGCTCGCGCGCGCCCTCCCTCGCCGCCGACGCGCGCGACGCGCTCCTGCGCTACGCGTGGCCGGGCAACATCCGCGAGCTGCGCAACGTGATGGAGCGCGCGCACCTGCTCGCGGGCGACGGGGACGTGAACGCGAAGCTCCTGGGGCTCGCGGTCGACCCCGCGCCCGCGGCCCCGCCCGACGCCGCCACCTCGCTGCGCGGCGCCCTCGAGCGCGAGGAGCGCCAGCGGATCGTCGACGCGCTCGAGCGCACGCGCGGCAACCAGACGAGGGCCGCCGCGCTGCTCGGCATCTCGCGCCGCACGCTCATCGACAAGCTCGAGCTCCACGGCCTGCCGCGCCCGCGCAAGGGCCGCGACGAGCCCTGACGGCCGTCAGCCCCACACGCGCGCGACGACGGCGCGGAGGTCGCCTCGCTGACGGAGCACGCTCCGCGCGAGGCGCCACTGCCCCGCGGCGCGCACGAGGTTGTGCTCGCCGCGCGTCGCGTGGCGCGAGGGGTCCCAGCCGAAGTAGCGCTCGTGGAGGGCGTCGGCGAGGAAGCGCGCCGCGAGCTCCATGCAGATGGTGGCGAGGCCGTCGACGAGCATCGCGCGCTCGGGCGGCGTCACGATCGCGCCCGCGGCGCCCGCGTAGCCCTCGACCGCGGCGGTGAAGAGCCCGGCGTCGAGCTCGACCTCGACGGAGTCTTCACCCGCGGGGTTGCACCACGAGCGCAGCGCGTCGCCCAGCTCGTGGGCGAGGTTCATGCGCCCCACGGTGTCGAGGTCGACCAGGCACAGCCCGCGGTCGGCGCCGTCGAAGAGCAGGTTCGAGATCTTCAGGTCGCCGTGCGCGTGGCGCGCGGGCAGCGCCGCGAAGTCGGTGAGGGGCCGCGCCGCCGAGAGGAGCTCCGACGCGAGCGACGACGCGCGCGCGTGGAGCCTGTGCTCCCGGCGCTCGTCGAGCGCGCGCTCGAGCGCGTCGAGGTGGCGCGCGGTGTCGTGCGGGCGCCCCTTGCGCCCCTGATAGTCGTACTCGAGGCCGTCGAGGGCGGCGTGAAAGCGCCCCACGAGCGCGCCGGCCTCGCGCGCCACCGCGGCCGAAGGGACCTTGTCGTAGGTGTGGCTGCCGCCCACGAAGGTCATCGCGCGCCAGACGCCCGCGGAGCCGTCGTCGCGCGGGTGCTCGACCCAGAGCGCCCCGTCGTCGGCGGGCACGAGGCGCGGGGTGGCGAGGGACCGCTCGGCGAGGCGGCGGGTGACGGCGTCGATGTCGTGGTGCACCGCGGGCGAGAACACCGGGTGCAAACGCTGCACGACCGCGGGGCCGTCGGCGCCCTCGACCACGAAGGTGTCGTTGATGAGCCCGGTGCCGAAGGGGCGCGAGGGGCGGCCCGCGAGCGACCGGTAGCGCGCGAGCACCTGGGGCGGGACCTCTCTCATGCGCGCGGGAAGATACGTCACGTGCGCCGCGCGGGCGACGTCGACGCGGGCCTCGCGTTCCGCGCGTGGCGTCCGTCGCGCGGTGTTATCGTCGCGCCCCCCTTCACTCTCATGGAGCGCGCATGAAGCTTCGATCGAACGCGTGGTGGCCCTGGCTCCTGCTGCCCGGCGCGGCCCTCGCCGCGTGCAGCCCCGACGCCGTGAGCGCGAGGCCCGACGGCGCCGCGGCCGACGTCGCCGCCGACGCCGAGCCCGACGCCGAGCCCTCGGACGTCGCCGTCGACGCGCGACCCGACGCGCGCCCCGACGCCGGCGACGACGCCGACGACGGCTCGAAGAACCCGCCCGACGCCTCGAAGGACGCGCCCGACGACCTCGGTGACGACGTGCCCGACGACCTCGGCGACGACGCGGCGCC
>JBDHVF010000621.1:0-5300 GCA_039809605.1 Polyangiales bacterium
CGCGGATGCGCGACCCTCACGCCCGCATCACGCGCGCGGATGCGCGACCCTCACGCCCGCATCACCCGCCACGCCCGCATCACCCGCCGCGCCGTCGCGTCGCTCAGTGCGCGCCGAAGCGCGCCATGTCGCTGAGCGTCGGGCGGCGCTCGACGCGCGCCCTCGGCGCGGGCGCCGTCGCCGCGAGCTTGCACGCCATCGTGCCCGCTTCGCTCGTCACGCGGCCGTGGGCGATGCGCAGGGCGCTCGCGTAGCGGCAGTTCTGGCCCGGCGCGCTCGCCGTCAGGCCCTTCGACACGCGGTCGTTGAGCGCGGCCACGGTCGCGAAGGGCACCCGCACGTGGTCCTGCTGGCCGCTCACCACGCGCCCGTTGCAGGCGACCACGGCGCGCGTGCGCAGGTCGGCGTCGTGCACGCGCTCCACCGTGGCGCCGCGGGCGTCGAGCGTGCCGCGCACCGTCGAGCGGTACGTGCACCCGTGGCAGAGCGGGCGCACCAGCGTCGTCGCCACGCGGTAGTGCCTGAGCGGCGGGAGCGTGCTGCGCGGCGCGAGCACGTTGCGGGGCGCCGCGCGCGCGACGGGCGCCGGCGAGCGCGACTGGGCCATTGCCGTCGAGCCCGCGGCGGCGAGCGCCGCGAGCAGTGCGAATCCGTGGAGCTTCATGGCAGCCTCCGTGGTTCTGCGCGGCGGCGGTCGTCTCGCGCGCCTCGCTCGGAGCTCTCGCTGTGCCTTCGGTCGCAGTCTTCGAGAGACTCCTGCCACGCGCGCGAGGCCCGTGCAAAAGAGGCTTCTCGGCTCGCGGCGCGCGCGATCGATCCGGTACACTGGCGCCATGCACGCCGACGCAGGGAGCTACGTTCACGGCCGCTTCGTCGACCCGCGCGAGGCCGACGGAGAGATCGAGGTGCGATCGCCCGCAGACTTCGAAGACGTCGTCGGGCGATGGCGCTGGTCGCTGTCGACCGTCGACGACGCGGTGGCCGCCGCGCGCGACGCGCAGCCCCCGTGGGAAGCCCTCGGCCTCGAGGCCCGCGTCGCCCACGTGAGGGCGTTCCGCGCGGCGCTCGCCGCCCACGAAGACGAGATCGCACGCACGATCACCCGCGAGATGGGCAAGGTACTCCGCGAGGCGCGCGCCGAGGCGAAGGCCCTGGTGCACAAGGTCGACCTCTCGATCGACGAGGGCCTCGCGTTCACGCGCGACTGGACGCTCGAGAACGGACGCCTCGCGTGCCGCTACCGCCCGCACGGGGTGATGGCGGTGATCGGCCCGTTCAACTTTCCGCTGCACCTCGCGCACGGGCACGTGGTGCCCGCGCTGCTGGCGGGCAACACGGTGGTGTTCAAGCCGAGCGAGGTCACGCCCGGCTGCGGGGCCCTCTACGCGCGCGTGGCGCACGAGGCGGGGCTGCCCGCGGGCGTGGTGAACGTCGCGCAGGGCGACGGCCGCGTGGGCGCGCGCCTCGCGACGCACCCCGGCGTCGACGGCGTGCTCTTCACGGGCTCGTACGCGGTGGGCACGCGCATTCTGAGAGAGAACGCGTCGCGGCCGGGGCTCATGCTCGCGCTCGAGATGGGCGGCCGCAACGCCGCCGTGGTGCTCGACGACGCGCCCTTCGACAAGGCCGTGGCCGACGTCGCGGTGAGCGCGTTCTCGACCACGGGGCAGCGCTGCACCTGCGCGAGCCGGCTCATCGTGACGAAGGGGATCGCCGACCGCTTCGTCGACGCCCTCGCGGCGCTGACCGCGAAGGTGCGCGTCGGTCACCCGATGGACCCCGGCGTGTTCATGGGCCCGCTCGCGTCGCCCGCGGCGCTCGCGCGCTTCGACCGCTTCGAGCGCATGGCCGACGCCGAGGGGACGGCGTGCGTCGTCGTGCCCGAGGAGCCCGTGGTGACCTTCGAGGGCCGCGCCGTGCGCGGGTGCTACGTCTCTCCGCGGGTGCGAAGGGTGGCGCAGCCGTCGGCGAGCAGCGCCTACCAGCGCGAGGAGGTCTTCGGCCCCGACCTCGCGGTGTGGGTGGCCGACGACGACGAGCACGCGCTCGCGCTCGCCAACGACACCGACTACGGCCTCGCCGCGGGCGTGTGGACGGCCTCGGAGCCTCGCTTCGAAGCGTTCGCGCGGGCCGTTCGCGCGGGCTGCCTCACGTGGAACGCGCCCACCGTGGGCTCGTCGAGCCGGCTGCCCTTCGGGGGCTTGAAGAACAGCGGCAACCACCGGCCCGCGGGCATCTTCTCGTCGACGTACTGCGCGTGGCCGCTCGCCGTCACGCGCGGCGGAACGACCTTCGACCCCGCGGCGCTTCCGCCGGGCCTGCGCGGTTGACCGATCACCGGAAGCGGTTGGAGCGCACGGGGCCGCCGGTCCACTGGCGCGGGCGCAGGCCCTGGTCGCGCAGGGCGCCCGCGGCGGGCTCTCCGGCGTGCGTGACCGAGGCGCACGCGGAGGCGAAGGCCACGAGCGCCTCGCGGTCGTGGAGGTCGGCCTCGGGCATGGGGAGCGCGGCGATGCGCGCGCCGATGAGCTCGGGCGGCGAGTCGTCGGCGGCGGTGCGCACGGCCTCGCCGGTCTTCGTGTCGACCACGGCGCGCTCGGCCCACGGCGCGACGTTGTACTGGTACGCGTAGGTCACGAGGTCGGCGGCCACGGGGCGGTCGACGACCCAGCGCGTGGCGTGCTCCCAGAGCACCTGGCCGGGGCGGTGCGGCTGGAGCTGGGTGAGAAGGTCGGGCCCCGCGGCGCCGAGGTCGTAGGCCACGATGAGCCCGGGGTCGGCGGTGGTGTCCGAGTCCCACTCCTCCATGGGCACGTCGAGGGCGCGCGCGGCGGCGATGGCGAGGATGGTGCTGTCGCGGTCGGGCAGCGAGAACACGCGCGGGACCTCGACGCCCATCGCCGAGAGCGCGAGGGTCATGCGCTCGATGGCCTCGCGGCAGCGGAGCTCCGAGTCCTGCGTGATGGCGTAGCGGCCGCGCATGCCCTCTTTGAAGCCGTGCGGCGAGACGCGCAGCAGCACCGACCCGTGCAGCACGAAGTGCCAGCCGCGCAGGTCGTCGCCGTCGAGCGGGCTCGCGCCCTTGATGCCGTCGGCCCGGTCGAGCAGCGCCCGCAGGCGCTCGAGCATCACGGCCTCGTTGCTGTTCGAAGTCGACGAGAGCCCGGCCATCTGCGCGCGCACGCCGTCGAGGTCGCCGGCCATCGCGGTGTTCCACGCGAGCAGGTAGCGCAGCACGTACTCCCTGTCGGTGAGGGCGGGTGCCTTGCGGAGCCACTTGCACGCCTCGGCGTGCTGGCCGTCGCGCTCGAGGGCCGCCACGAGCTCGCTGAGGAGCCCCGGCAGGTCGCGCCGCCGCTCGACCGCGCGGGCCAGCACGTTGGCCGCGAGGTCGTAGAGCTCTTGCTCGATGAGCTCGTAGCCGAGGTCATAGAGCGGCTGCACGTCGTCGAGGCCGCGCGCGGCGAGGGCGAGGTCGGCGAGCGCGTCGCCCGTGATCTCGCGCGCGATGCGGGCGAAGACCTCCATCGCGCGGCCCCAGTCGCCCGCGGCGACCTTGCCGGGGTACGCCAGCCACGGGCGCAGCGTGCCGAAGGCGCTGCGCGCGTCGCCGGACCCCAGCGCGTCCTCGATCTTCGAGAGCACGTCGACGAAGCGTTCCATGTCGTTTGCGCGCGGCGATCCTGCCAGCCTCGCGGCGCCCGACGCAAACGGAACCCACGGCGCCACGCGTGCGGGACGCGCGCCGCGTTCTGGCAACACCCGCGCGGGAAAACCCCAAGTGTGCGGCGTGGCCGTAGTTGTGAGCCCTGGCGCGATGGTCTATGGTCGCGCCGCTCGAAGGCACTCCGAGGGAATGGCTACGCTCGAAGAACAGCAATGCCTCGAACGCGCGCGCAGCGGCGACCGCGCGGCCTTCGGGACGCTCATGCGCCAGCACCACCGACGGGTGTACCGCCTCGCGCTCCAGCTCACGGGCAGCGCGGGCGACGCCGACGACGTGACGCAGGAGACCTTCCTCCGCGCGTACCGCGCCATCCACCGCTTCGACGGCCGCGCCGACCTCTTCACCTGGCTCTACCGCATCTGCGTCAACGTGGCGCTCAACCTCCGCCGGCAGGGAAAGCGCATCGCCGCCGACCTCGACGACCCACGGGTGCCCGAGCCCGTCGACGGGGCCGAAGACCCGGCTCTCAAGGCCGAGCGCGCGAGCGCGTACCGTGAGCTCGCAAAAGCGCTCGACACGCTGTCCGAGTCCCTGCGCACGACCATGATCCTCGCGTGCGTCGAGCAGGTTCCGTACAAAGACATCGCCCAGGTGCTGGGTTGTAGCGAAGGCACCGTCGCGTGGCGCGTCCACGAAGCGCGACGGAAGCTCCGCGAGGTCATCTCATCGGATGTGCTCGCGGCGCTCGAGGAACCCTGACTGCGTCACGGAGGCACCGCGTGGACGATCAACTGAAGCTGAAGATCGCCGCATCGCTCGACCTGCCGACGGACGCCGCGGCGGACCCCGACGTGGTGCGCGCGCTCGAAGACGACCCCGAGGCCCGCGAGTTCGCGCGCGGGCTCCACACGATCGAGGGCGCGCTGCGCCGCTGGCCCGCGCGGGCCCGCGACGACGCAGAGTGGGAGCGCCTCGCGAGGCGCATCGAGTCGAAGCTCGACGAGGCCGCGCGCGATGAGGCCAAGGTGCGCAAACGCAAGAAGGTCTCACAGCCCGTCGCCGACCCGGCGGCCGTTCCGGTCTTCGACGACAACTCACCTCAAAGGACGGAGAGCAAGCAGGTCATGTCCGAGCCCCAGGAAACCGACGCCGACCTCGAGAACCTCGCGGCGCTGACGCGCACGAGCACCGTGCCCTCGGGCGTGCCGTCGGTGCGCCCGCCGATGGCCTCGCTCTCCGACGCCGTCGACGACACGAGCTCGGGCATCGTCGACATCAAGAAGCTCGCCGAGATGGCGCGCGACGCCGAGGCCGAGGCGAAGGCCGTCGAGAAGAAGCCCGAGCCCGAGAAGAAGCCCGAGCTCGAGAAGAAGCCCGAGGCGAAGGCCGCGAAGAGCGACGACGTGATGGTCGCGCCCGCGCGCGCCGCCGCGCCCGCGCCGACGGTCGAGGCGCCCCCGCGCAAGAGCGGCAGCACGCTCTGGGGCGCGCTCGGCGGCATGGCCCTCATGGCCGGCGCCTTCGCGCTCTACAACAACATGCAGCACACCTCGCCGAGCGAGAGCACGAGCGCCGCGCCGCCCGCGGTGACCGCCGAGGCCCCTCCGCCCCCCGCGCAGGGCGAGGCGCCCGC
>JBDHVF010000622.1:0-5293 GCA_039809605.1 Polyangiales bacterium
TGCGTCGAGAACTCCGGCAGCGAAGGAGGATCCAGGATGGATGGTCGCGACCACGTAGGTCCCGCGAGGGCGCGGGAGAGGGGTGCCTGCGAGCGGCAGGGGCAGGGGAGCGGCGGAGGTGAGCGGCGATGCGGGTGCGTCGTGGCGATGCGGGCGCGTCGTGGCGATGCGGGCGCGTCGTGGCGATGCGGGCGCGTCGTGGCGATGCGGGTGCGTCGTGGCGATGCGGGTGCTTGAGACGAAAATGCAGCACGGTACGCAACCTCGCGAGCATCGCGGGCGATGACCGTGCATGCGTCGAGATCCATCCCATGATCCCCGTGCGGGCACGTACACCGAGCCGTTCCCCAACAAGGTCTCCCGCGCGCGCGACCTGCGGAGGCAGGCGACCCCGGCTGAGCGCGCGCTCTGGCAGCTCCTGCGAAAGCGCGCGCTGGGCACGAAGTTCCGCCGACAGCACGTGGCCTTCGGGTTCATCATCGATTTCTACTGCCCCGAGTTCGGGCTCGTGATCGAGCTCGACGGCGGCGTTCATCGAGCGCAGGAGGCCGAAGACCTGGCCCGCGAACGCGCGCTGCTCGCGCATGGCATCGTCGTCGTGCGCCTTCGCAACGCAGACGTGCTCGAAGCACCCGGCCGCGTGCTCACACACCTGCAGGCCGTCCTCGAACCGCTTCGCTCGCGCGCCCACCGCACGCCCGCCGCTCGCACGCCCCCCTCTCCCGCGGCCTCGCGGGAGAGGGGCCGGGGGTGAGGGTATGCAGGCTACTCCCGGGCACCCCCTCCCGCGTCCGCGGGAGGGGGACGGGGGGAGGGCCGCCCCGTCACCGCGACTCGACCGAGCAGCGGTAGCTCGCGAGCGAGCCGTCGCGCGTGTCGTCGACGCGGGCGGCCTCGCCCTGCTTCCACGGCGCACCGTCGCGGTCGATGGCGCAGCGCACCTGCGACGGCTGCCAGCCGCACGAGAGCGGCACGTCGACCGTGAGCGCGACGTCGTCGCTCCCGCGCGCCGTGAGGGCCTCGCTCTGCCACTCGAGCGTGGTGCGCTCGCTGCGCACGGCCTCGCCCGCCTCGTAGCGGATCTGCACCTGGCAGAGCGGCGGCCCCTCGACGCGAAACACCACCTGGTGTGACTCGCCGCGGCCCTTGTAGACGCCCCACGCCTTCCACGCGGCCGCGCCGACGAGCGCGAGCATCACCGCGCGCTTGATCCAGTCGCCCATGGGTGTGGAGGGTAACGTCGGCCGCGGGGCCGTGTCGACGAGGCGCCGCGGGTGGCGGTCAGAGCAGCTCGTAGCTCGCGAAGAAGTACGCGAGCTCGCGCTGCGCCGAGGCGGGCGAGTCGGAGCCGTGCGTGGCGTTCTCGCCCTTGCTCGCGCCGTAGAGCTTGCGGATCGTGCCCTCGGCGGCCTGCGCCGGGTCGGTGGCGCCCATGGTCTCGCGCCACTTCAGGATGGCGCCCTCGGCCTCGAGCGCGAGCACGACCACGGGGCCGCGCGACATGAACTGCGTGAGCTCGCCGAAGAAGCCGCGGCCCGCGTGCTCGGCGTAGAAGCCCTCGGCCTGCGCGCGCGTGAGGTGCAGGCGCTTCATGCCCTTGACCGTGAAGCCCGCCTTCTCGATGTGCGCGAGGATGGCGCCCGCGTGGTTCTTCTCGACCGCGTCGGGCTTGATGATCGCAAACGTTCGCTCGATGGCCATGTGCCTTCGCTCCTTGAAGTCTCGCCGGGGGTGTTGGGTGTCCGGGCGCGCGCCGTCTACACCGCATCGCCCGCCGCCCGCAAGCGGAACGAATGAGCGGCGCGGCGTAGACGAGCGCTTCGAGAGACGGAGAGGGGGCGCGAACTCAGCCGCGCTTCATCATGGCCATGAGGGTCTCGGCCATCTGCGCGGGCGACGGCGCCACGCGGATGCCGGCCTCTTTGAACGCGCGGATCTTGTCGGCGGCCTTGCCCTTGCCGCCCGAGATGACGGCGCCGGCGTGGCCCATGCGCTTGCCAGGCGGCGCGGTGGTGCCGGCGATGAAGCCCGCGACGGGCTTCTTCATGTTCGCCTTGACCCACTCGGCCGCGCGCTCCTCGGCGCCGCCGCCGATCTCGCCGATCATGATGACGCCCTCGGTCTGCGGGTCGTCGTTGAAGAGCTTGAGCACGTCGACGAAGTCGGTGCCGTTCACCGGGTCGCCGCCGATGCCGACGCACGAGCTCTGCCCGACGTTGATCGCCGAGAGCTGCCCGACGGCCTCGTAGGTGAGCGTGCCCGAGCGCGACACCACGCCGATGGGGCCCACCTTGTGGATGTGCCCCGGCATGATGCCGATCTTGCACTGGCCCGGCGTGATGACCCCCGGGCAGTTGGGCCCGATGAGCCGCAGGTCCTTGTTGAGCCGGTGCTCGAGCGCGCGGCGGACCTTGAGCATGTCCATCACGGGCACGCCCTCGGTGATGCACACGATGAGCGACACGCCCGCGTCGGCGGCCTCGAGGATCGCGTCGGCCGCGCCCGGCGGCGGCACGAAGATCACCGACGCGTTGGCGCCCTGCTGCGTCACCGCGTCGCGCACGGTGTTGTAGACGGGCACCGTGCCCTCGAAGGTCGTGCCGCCGGCGCCCGGGGTCATGCCCGCGACGACCTGCGTGCCGTACGCGATCATCTGTTTGGCGTGAAAAGAGCCGAACTTGCCCGTGATGCCCTGCACCACGAGGCGGGTGTTCCGATCGACCAGGATCGACATTGTCGTCTCCGCTCCCTCAGCCCGCGGCCTTCACGAGGCCGGTGATCTTCTGCGCGCCGTCGAGCATCGTCGACGCGGGCGTGATCGCGAGGCCGCTCCTGGCGAGCAGCTCGCGCCCGAGCTCGACGTTCGTGCCCTCGAGGCGCACCACCAGCGGCACCTTCAGCCCGAGCTTGCGCGTGGCGTTGATCACGCCCTGCGCGATCACGTCGCACTTCATGATCCCGCCGAAGATGTTCACGAAGATGCCCCTCACCGCGGGCGACTTCAGGATGATCTCGAACGCGCGCGTGACGGCCTCCTCGCTGGCGCCGCCGCCCACGTCGAGGAAGTTCGCCGGCGTGCCGCCGCAGTGCGCGATGATGTCCATCGTCGCCATCGCGAGGCCCGCGCCGTTCACCAGGCACCCGATGTTGCCGTCGAGCGCCACGTACGACAGGCCCGCGGCCTTGGCCTCGGACTCCGTCGCGTTCTCCTCCGCCGGGTCGCGCAGCGACTCCCACTCCTTGTGGCGAAAGTCGGCGTTGTCGTCGAAGTTGATCTTCGCGTCGAGCGCCATCACGTCGCCGCCCTGCGTGACGATGAGGGGGTTGACCTCGACGAGCGAGCAGTCTTCGGCCACGAAGAGCTTGTAGAGCGCGCTCACGAGCGCGTTGAACTTCGCGACCTGATCCTTGGTGAGCCCGAGCCCGAAGCCGAGCTCGCGCGCCTGGTAGCCCGAGAGCCCCGTCACCGGGTCGACCCACGCCTTCAAGATCTTCTCGGGCGTCTCCTCGGCCACCTTCTCGATGTCCATGCCGCCCTCCGACGACGCCATCACCACGATGCGGCGCGTGTCGCGGTCGACCAGCATGCCGAGGTAGAGCTCCCGCGCGATCGCGACGCCCTGCTCGACGAACACGGTGTTCACCGCGGCGCCCTCGTGGCCCGTCTGGATCGTCACGAGGCGCCCGCCGAGCATGCGCGACGCGGCCTCGCCCGCCGCCGCCGCGCCGCCCTTGACCACCTCGACGCCCCGCGCCACCGCGGCGCCGCCCTTGTGCACCTGGCCCTTGCCGCGGCCGCCGGCGTGGATCTGCGCCTTCACCACCACGACGGGCGCGCCCGTCTCGGCGATGAGCCTCTCGGCCGCCGCGCGCGCCTCGTCGGCGGTCTTGCAGGCGACCCCCTTCGGCACGGGCACGCCGTACCGACGGAAGATCTCCTTGCCCTGGTATTCGTGGATCTTCATGAGAGGTGCTGCGCTCCCGTCACGAGCCCTGCGCCCGGAGGCGCTTCGCGACCTCGATCACGCCGCGAACGCTCTCGGCCGACTTCGCGAGCATGGCCTTCTCGCCGTCGTTCAGCGGGATCTCGACGACCTTCTCCACGCCCTGGCCGCCGAGCACCACCGGCACGCCGACGTAGAGGTCCTTGTAGCCGTACTCGCCCTGGAGCAGCGTGGCGCAGGGCAGCACGCGCTTCTGGTCGTAGAGGTACGCCTCGGCCATCTCGATGGCCGCGGTGGCGGGCGCGTAGTAGGCGCTCGTGCCCATGAGCTTCACGATCTCGCCGCCGCCGCCGCGCGTGCGCTTCTCGATCGCATCGAGCTTGTCGGCCGCGATGAACTGCGTCACCGGGATGCCGTAGATGGTGCAGTACGAGCGCACCGGCACCATGTCGTCGCCGTGGCCGCCGAGCACCATGGCGCGCACGTCCTTGTGAGACACGCCCGCCTCGGCCGCGACGAAGTGCTGCAGGCGCGCCGAGTCGAGCACGCCCGCCATGCCCACGACCTTCTTCGCGTCGAAGCCCGTCACCTCGCGGAAGGCCCACACCATCACGTCGAGGGGGTTCGAGATCACGATGGTGAACGCGTCGGGGCAGTGCGCCTTCGCGCCCTTCGCCACGTTGTCGATGATCGGGAGGTTGATGCCCACGAGGTCGTCGCGGCTCTGGCCGGGCTTACGCGGCACGCCCGCGGTGATGATGATCACGTCGGCGCCCGCGCAGTCGGCCCAGTCGGAGGTGCCCGTGACCTTCGCGTCGAAGCCCTCGATCGCGGCGTTCTGCATCAGGTCGAGGGCCTTGCCCTTCGCGAAGTCGGCCTTCGCGGGGATGTCGAAGAGCACGACGTCGCCGAGCTGACGGCGCACGATGAGGGCCGCGAGTTCGCCGCCGATGTTGCCCGCGCCGATGAGCGCGATCTTGTTCCGCTTCGCCATGGTACGCACTGCCTCCGAAGGGGTTGTCTGGAGCGTCGATCCGTCTCGCCAGGCGCGCAGGCACTGGGGCCCCGAGCGCGCCCGAAACGGGGCGGGAATGTGCACGCCACGCGGCCTTTCGTAAAGGGTCAACGTGCGGGATCTCTCGCCTCGCGCGCGGCGCCGTCTGGGACGATCACGCATCGCTTTCGCTTGTCAGCCCCGCGCGCTGGTGGACAGACTCACGCGCCGTGACTCGCAAACCCACCGCCTACTGGGACTACATCAAGGTCGAGGAGCTCCTCTCGCTCCAGGGGGGCCTCGTCAACGACGACCGCGCGCTCTCGAACGACGAGGTGTTGTTCATCACCATCCA
>JBDHVF010000623.1:0-5287 GCA_039809605.1 Polyangiales bacterium
CGCGGGAGAGGGGGGGGGGGGTGAGGGTATGCAGGCTACTCCCAGGCACCCCCTCCCGCTCCCGCGGGAGGGGGACGGGGGGAGGGCTACTCCGCGAACGCGCGGTTCACGGGCACGGGGAAGCGCCAGAGCATGTCGTTGACGGCGACGCCCGCGCGGTTGACGCGGACGTTCTGCCAGGTCTCGACGCCCGAGCCGTCTTCGCTGTGCATGTTCGCGCGGTTCTGGGCGTACTGGTCGATGAGGTACTGCGCGAGCTCGCCCGCGCGCAGGGTGCCGTCGTGGTTGCGGTCGCCCTCGGTCACGCCGCGCCGCAGGAAGTACGAGAGGTACCCGCCGGCCTGATAGCGCTGCGCGACCTGAGAGAGCACGTCCTCTTCGGAGCTGTACATGCCGAAGCGGTTGGGCGCGTCGTTGAACGCGCGCTCGAAGCCGCCCGAGAAGCACGAGTCGAGGGCGAGCATGTTCACGTCGGCGCGGATCGTGTCGAACATCGACGCCATCTGGTGCGAGTCGATCTCTCCGTCGCGCAGCACGATCGACTCGACGAAGCCGTCGGGGTCGGCGCGGCGGTCGCTCGACGGCCTGCGGTTGCCGTGGCCCGAGTGAAAGAACATGAACACGTCGTTGGGCCCGACGCGCGAGGCCATCTGCTGAAACGCCTGCGTGACGGCGCCCGTGGTGGCCTCGGCGTCGGTGAGCACCACGAACCGCGAGCCCGCGCCGAGGTGCGCGCCGATGTACGCCTGCGCGAGCTGGCGCGCGTCGTCGGCGCAGCCGTAGAGCGTGCCGCGGCCGCCGTAGTCGGTGATGCCCACGAACACGCCGTACATGTTGCCCGCCCCCTGGCGCCCCGCGACGTTGCCCGTGGCGACACCGTTCTGGCCGATGGTGGGCGCCTGCGACGAGCGCGCGGTGAGCGTGAACGATCCCGTGGCCCCCTGGCGGTACGACGACACCTCGACGCGGTAGACGCCCGTCGCGGGGAGCGTCACCTGGATCGTGCTGTTGGTGTCGGCCGGCGTGGTGTCGTCGTTGTTCCAGCGCTGACCGCTGGGAGACACGAGCGAGAGGGTGGGGTCGAAGGCCGACGACTCGAGGCGCAGCGTGACCATGTCGCCCTGGCGCCCTTCGAGGCGGTACGCGCGCACGTAGCGCCCGCCCGACGACGGATCGCCCGGCGACAGGTACTCGCTCACGGGCGCGTTGGCGGTGAGCGTCCCGCCGGGGCCCACCTGCGCGTCGGGCGGGGGCGCGCCGTTGTTGCTCCCCACGACCACCATGCCCTGACCGGGCTCCCCCGCGCTGACCTGCACCGTGTACGGCCCCGTGGCGCCGGGCTGGTACGACGTGACCACGACGCGGTAGCGCCCGTCGATCGGCGCGGTGAAATCGAGCCGCGAGTTGAGGTCGTTGCGCGCGACGTCGTCGTTCTCCATCGGCTCGCCCGCGGGCGGCACCACGCGCAGGAGCGTGTCGAACGCCGCGCTCTGGAGCGTCACGATCACGCGCTGACCGCGCCGCAGCGACACGTCGTGCTCACGCTCGAAGCGCCCCTCGCGGTCGCGATCGCCGTCGGGGCCGAGCGTTCCGTTGAACACCTGCGCGCCCGACGAGGGCTGCCCGGGCTGCTGCACGGCCGGTTGCGTGGCGTTGCCCGGCGGCGGGATCGGCTGCATCGAAGGCACTCCCGGCTGCATCGCGGGCTGCGTGGGGATGCCCGGCGCGGGCATGGGCTGCATCGAGGGCATGCCGGGCATGGGCTGCAGCACGGGCGCGGGTTGCATGCCGGGGCCGGGGATGGGCTGCATCGAAGGCATCCCCATCACGGGCTGCACGCCCGGCCCGGGGATGGGCTGCATCGAGGGGTAGGGCTGCATGCCGGGGCCGGGCATGGGCTGCATGCCGGGCTGCACGGCGATGGGCTGCATGCCGGGCGCGGGGGGGTTGATGGGGATCATCGTGCCCGCGGGATAGGGGTTGTCGGGCTGACCGTTTGGGTACCACTCGGGGCGCACGCGGTCGCGCTCGTCGTCGTCGTTGGGCTTGTCGGCGGGGGGCGCCCGCCGCGGGAGCCCGCGCGCCCGGTCGCAAGGCGTTCGGCCCGGCCTGCACGGCAGACGGCGCGCTGAGTCGCTGCGGAGATTCGGTGCGCCGGCACGCGAGGCCCTGCGACACGAGGAGTGCGATGGCGAGGCGAAGGGCGGGGTGTTTCATGGCTGCGGCTCTCTCCCTCGGCGCGATGATACGCAACCGAGGTGCCGCGGTTGTACCCGCATCGCGGGTCGATCAGCGAGGCGGGGACTGGCCGAGGAGGCGCGCGATGCGCTCCTCGAGGGGCGGGTGCGAGGCGAAGAGGCGGGCGATGTCGCCGCCGTGGATTCCGAAGGCCGTCATGCTCTGGGGCAGGTCGGCCTCTCGCTCGACGCGTCGCAGCGCGTCGAGGGCGCCGGCCATGGCGTTGGGGCTGGTGAGCGAGGCGCCGCCCGCGTCGGCGCGGAACTCCCGGTAGCGGCTGAACCACGCGACGATGAGCGACGCGCCGATGCCCAGCACGAGCTGCGCGAGCATGACCACGAGGCCGTACGCGAGGCCGCCCGAGCGCCGGTCGCGCTCGCCGCGCGAGAGGGCCGAGTCGACCACGGTGCCGATCACGCGCGAGATGAAGATCACGAAGGTGTTGAGCACGCCCTGCAGGAGCGTGAGCGTGACCATGTCTCCGTTGGCGGCGTGCGAGACCTCGTGGCCGAGCACGGCGGCCACCTGCTCGCGGCGCATCACCTGGAGCAGCCCGGAGCTCACGGCCACGAGCGAGTGGTCGGCGCTCCAGCCCGTGGCGAAGGCGTTGGGGTCGGGCGAGTCGTAGACGCCGACCTCGGGCATCTCGATGCCCGCGCGCTGCGCGTGGCCGCGCACGGTCTCGACGAGCCAGTGCTCGGGCTCGCTCGCGGGGCGCTCGATCACGCGCACGCCGAGGCTCCACTTCGCCATGGTCTTCGAGAGCAGCAGCGACAGGAACGAGCCGCCGAAGCCGAAGACCGTCGAGTACGCGAAGAGGTACGCCCACTGCCCGCGCGGCAGCACGCCCGACGCCTCGAGCGCGAGGAAGATCATTCCGAGGATGAGCGAGACCGCGAGGTTGGTGGCGATCAGCAGGAGGATGCGCATGGCTCGCGCAACGTGATTGCGCGGGGGCGCCGGGTCAAGGGCGCGGCGGGTGCGCGCAGCGGGTGCGATGTTCGCGGCGGGTCACCCGCGGCTCCAGCGCGCTTCGAGCTCCTCCCAGGTGGGGTACTCGAGGCCGGGGATGCGCGGGGTCTCCACGCGCCAGCCCTGGGCGCGGTCGAAGGCCTCCCAGATGGCGATCTTGTACGCGAGCGCCTCGGCCGCGCCGCCGTCGGCGTAGCGGTCCTCTTCCCACGCCCTCGCCGAGCGCACGAGGGGCCACGCCCTCATCGCGAGCGCGAGGGAGAAGGTCGACGTCGCGTACCAGAAGCTCTCGCCGATGTCGGGGTCGTCTTGCAGCGCTCGCCCGGGCTCGTCGAGCGCGAGCGCGTCGCCCTTGCGCCGCGCGCGCGCGAGCTCGACGCGCTCGCCGCGCCGCACGACCGAGAGGGTCGCGACGTTCGCGTCGAACTCGACGATCGGCGGCGGGAGCCACGGGCGCCAGCAGAGCGTGAGGTCGCGCTTCCACCCGTACACCCAGAGGCCCGCGCGCTGGTAGAAGCGCACCGTGCGCTGCCAGGCCCAGCACGTGTCGAGGCGGTAGCGGTAGCCCTTCTCGGCGAGCGCGGCGCCGAGGCGCTCGAGCGCGCGCCGCCCCACGCCGCGCCCGCGCAGCGTCGGGAACACGTAGAAGCTCGCGAGGCGCGCGTCGGCGCCGCCGTAGGTCATGCGCGAGAGCGCGAGGGTGCCCACGCGCTCGCCGTTCTCGAGCAGCCAGCAGCACACCGAGAACTCGCTCCGCTCGCGGAGCGTCCCGACGCCGTCGCGGGTGGCGCGCTCGGCCCAGCGCGCGCGGCGCGCGGCGTCGAGCGCGCGGGGGTCGGTCGCGTCGCCGAGGCGGTGCTCCGCGAGCGACGCGAGGTCGCAGTCGATCCAGAGGCGCTCGTCGGCGCCGCCCGCGGCGACCTCCTCGAGGATGCCGCGGTCGATCAGGTGCTCGTAGGGCACGTCTCTCATGGTGCGCGAGTGTAGCCCCTCGCGCGGGGCCTCACGGGCGGAGGTGTCGCGCGAGCCCCGGGTGCGCTAGAGTGACGCGCGGGGTTGCCACGGCCCGCGAGACGCGCGCCGATGCGCCTCCCCCTTACCGTGGCGGGACGTAACCGAGAAGAGCATGTTCAACCCCCGCAAGCAGTCCGCCGCCGAGGCGCGGAGCGTCGAGCGCCGCCAGCGCGAGGACGCCGCCGCCCGCCTGATCACCCAGGTCCCGAAGATCCTCTCGCTCGAGCTCTCGATCTCCGAGTCGCGCGCGGGCTCGACGCTCAGCGAGACGCGCCACGTGCGGCGCTTCGTCGTCGAGCGCAGCCCGGCCCTCTTCGAACTCCCCTGCGCCGACCGTAGCTGCTCGTCGAGCGGCCACGACGTGACCCGCGAGATCATGGCCTCGCTCCGCGCGAAGGTGCGGCGCTTCGAGGGCGAGCACCACTGCGACGGCACCATCGGC
The DNA here is from genome assembly GCA_039809605.1 of Polyangiales bacterium. Taxonomy (GTDB): domain Bacteria; phylum Myxococcota_A; class Polyangia; order Polyangiales; genus CAISKJ01. The sequence goes on from JBDHVF010000623.1 coordinate 4,667, forward strand.
AGCGCGCCGTGCGGCCGCGAGCTGCGCTACGTCGGCGTGGCGACCTACAGCGAGTAGCGCCGCGCGGCGTTGACACGCGCCCGCGCGGGCTCCTACGAACCTCGCGCATGGACCCCACGGCGCGACGTCGGACCGACAGGCAGTGGCAGGCCGAGGCGATGCGTCGCATCGAGGCCGACTTCAACCGCTCGGCCGACACGCACCTGCTCCGCGTCGAGCTGCCCGCGGTCGAGGGCGTTCACCTCTACGTGAAGGACGAGTCGACGCACGTCACGGGCAGCCTCAAGCACCGCCTCGCGCGCTCGCTCTTCCTCTACGCCATCGCGAACAACCTCTTGCGCGAGGGCACGACCGTGGTCGAGGCCTCGTCGGGCAGCACGGCCATCTCCGAAGCCTATTTCGCGCGGCTCGTGGGGCTGCCCTTCGTCGCCGTGGTGCCGCGCTCGACCTCGGTCGAGAAGGTCGAGCTCATCGAGTCGCTCGGCGGTCGCTGTCACCACGTCGACGACCCCGCCGAAGTCTACCGCGTGGCCGCCGAGCTCGCCCGCGCCCTCAACGGCCACTACATGGACCAGTTCACCTACGCCGAGCGGGCCACCGACTGGCGGGGCAACAACAACA
>JBDHVF010000624.1:0-5283 GCA_039809605.1 Polyangiales bacterium
CGGGCGCCGAGGTCGAGGGGCTGCGCTGCCCGGCGTGCGGCCGGGGCGCCATCGTGGTGGGCCACCGCGCGTGGGGCTGCGCGCGCTGGCGCGAGGGCTGCCGCATGGTGGTGCCCTTCACCGTGGGCGCGAAGCGCGTGACCGACGCGCAGCTCCGCGACCTCGTGCTGCGCGGGCAGACGCGCGCGGCGACCTTCGAGGTCGACGGGCGGCCCACGCGCGCGCGGTTGAGACTCGACCGCGCGGCCACGCCGCCCGCGGTGAGGGTAGAGCCCGCGGCGTAGGGTTACGCGTCGCGGAGCCGCCGCGCGAGGTCGCGGAGCATCCCCGAGGTGGCGCCCCAGATGAAGTGGCCGTCGACGTCGTAGGCCATCACGATGCGGCGAAAGCCTTCGAACAAGAGGGTGCGCGCGGGCTGCGGCGTGATGAACGCGCGCAGCGGCAGCTCCACGGCCATCGCCACCTCGCGCTCGTTGAGCTTGTAGGGGTAGGGGTGCGGGATCCACCCGACGACGGGCGTCACGATGAAGCCCGAGCTGGTGGTGTAGTCGTCGAGCAGGCCCAGCACGCGCACGTCGCCGGGCGCGATGCCCACCTCCTCGTCGGCCTCGCGCAGCGCGGTCTCGACCGCGTCGCGGTCGCCCTCGTCGCGGCGACCGCCCGGAAAGGCGTACTGCCCCCCGTGGTGGCGCAGGTGCGACGCGCGCCGCGTGAGCAGCACGTGCGCCTCGCGGTCGCGCTCGCAGAGCGGCACGAGCACCGCCGCGGGGTCGCCCCGGTGCGTGAGGACCTTGCGGGGCTGCGAGGCGAGGCGCGCGGCGACCGCGTCGGGCGTGAGCCGTGTCGTCACGGCACTCTCATAAAAGCAATTCCCCCGCGAAGTCCACTTGCGCGGGCCGGGGCACTTCACTAGATCGCGGGGCGGTGAGCCCGCCCCTCTCGACGCCCTGGAGGCTGACGCTCGCGGCGGGCCTCGTGTTCGGCTCGGCGCACTGCCGCGGCCGCGAGGCGCGCGAGGTACGCGGGCGCGACCGCGCGTCGATGGCCGCGCTCGACCCCGCGGCGGCGCCCGCGCGCAGGGTCGTGTCGCTGGTGCCGAGCGCCACCGAGACGCTCTTCGCGCTCGGCGCGGGCGACCGCGTGGTGGGCGTGTCGACCTACGACGACTGGCCCCCCGAGGTGCGCGCGCTGCCGCGCGTGGGCGGCATGGTGAACCCGTCGTTCGAGGCCATCGTGGCGCTGCGGCCCGACGCCGTGGTGGGCGTGCAGGGGCCGCTCGACGTGGGCATGCTCGAGCGCCTGCAGGCGATGGGCGTGCGGGTGTTCTTCCCGCGCGTCGAGTCGGTGGCCGAGGTGCTCGCGTCGATCGACGCGTTCGCGGCGCTGGTGGGCCGTCGCGACGCGGCGCGCACGCTCCGCGCGTCGATCGAGCGCGACCTGGCCCGCGCCCGCGCGGCCGTCGCGGGGCGCCCGAGGCCGCGCGTGCTCGCGGTGTTCGGCGAGCGGCCCCTCTCGGTCGCGGGGCCGGGCTCGTGGGTCGACGAGATCCTCACGATGGCGGGCGGAGAGAACGTCGTCCGCGCGGGCGGGCGCTACCCGAACATCTCGGTCGAGCAGGTGATCGCGCTCGCGCCCGAGGTCATTCTCGACATGACGTGGCACGACGGCGACGAGCCCGCGCTGGCCGCGTCGCTCGCGCGCTACACCACCGTCCCCGCGGTGCGCGACGGGCGCGTCGTACGGGCGGCCGACCCGATGCTCCTGCGCCAGGGGCCGAGGCTGGGCGCGGCGGTGCTGCGCATCGCGAAGGTGCTCCACCCCGACGCGGGACTGTGAGGCGAGTGATGGACGCTTACGTGTGGATCGCGGGAGAGCGCAGGCCGTGTCGCGAGGGCGCCGAGGTGCGCGCGCCGTGGGACGGCGAGCTCGTGGGCACGGTCGGTCAGGCCGACGAGGCCCTGGTCGAAGAGGCCGTCGCGCGCGCGAGGGAGGCCTTCCGCCGCACGTCGCGGGTGCCCGCGTACGCGCGGCGCGACATGCTCATGGCCGTCGCGCGCGGCGTCGTCGAGCGCCGCGCCGAGTTCGCGCGCGCCATCACCCGCGAGGGCGCCAAGCCCGTGAAGCTCGCCGACGCCGAGGCGCAGCGCGCGGTGGTGACCTTCACCCTCGCGGCCGAGGAGTCGACGCGCATCGGCGGGGAGTTCCTGCCGCTCGACCACGCGCCCGCGGGCCGCGGGGCCATGGGCGCGTGCGCGCGCTTCGCGGCGGGGCCCGTGCTGGCGATCACTCCGTTCAACTTTCCGCTGAACCTCGTGGCGCACAAGCTCGGGCCGGCGTTCGCGGTGGGCGCGCCGGTGGTGCTCAAGCCCGCGCCGCAGACGCCCCTCACGTCGTACCTGCTGGCCGAGGTGGTGCGCGCGGCGGCCGACGAGACCGCGCAGCGCCACGGCCTCGACGCCTCGGTCACGCGCGCGATGCTCTCGGTGGTGCCCTGCGCGGTGCCGCTCGCCGAGCGCATGGTGCGCGACCCACGCCTCGCGGCGCTGTCGTTCACGGGAAGCGCCACGGTGGGCTGGCGCCTGCGCGAGATCGCCGGCCGCAAGCGCGTGCTGCTCGAGCTCGGCGGAAACGCCGCCGCGGTGATCGCCCCCGACGCCGACGCGGCCCAGGCGCTCGACCGCGTGGTGCCCGCGGCCTTCGGCTACGCGGGTCAGGTGTGCATCAAGGTGCAGCGGTTGTTCGTGCCCCGAACGATCGAGCGGCAGGTCACCGACGCCCTCGTCGAGCGGGTGCGATCGATCGCGGTGCTCGACCCCTCCGACGAGCGGTGCCTCTGCGGCCCGCTCATCGACGAGCGGTCCGCGGCGCGGGTGCGTACCTGGATCGACGAGGCCGTGGCCGCGGGCGCGAAGGTGCTCGTGGGCGGCGAGCGCAAGGGCAACCGGGTCACGCCCGCGGTGGTGTCGGGCGCGCGCGTGGGCATGAAGCTCCACGACGAGGAGGTCTTCGGCCCGGTGCTCACGGTGCACCCCTACGACACGCTCGACGAGGCGTGGCGCGGGGTGAACGCGTCGCGCTACGGGCTCCAGGCGGGCGTGTTCACGCGCGACCTCGAGACGGTCTCGTCGGCCTTCTCGGAGCTCGAGGTGGGCGGGGTGATCGTCAACGACGCGCCGACCTTTCGCGTCGACGGCATGCCCTACGGCGGCGTGAAGGACTCGGGCATGGGCCGCGAGGGCATCCGCTACGCGATCGAGGAGCTCACCGAGCGGCGCCTCCTGGTGCTCAAGAACTTCGGCTAGAAATCCCGCATGAAGCCGCCGCGCTCCTCGAGCGTGGCGGGCACCGTCGCGACGGAGCGCCCGTCGTCGTAGGCCCCCACGAGCCGCCCGCCCCGCGCGGTGAGGCGCAGCGCGCCCCAGAGCGCGCCCACGTCTTCGCCGTCGGGCGAGTCGACGTCTTCGAGCCGCGCCGCGCCCCACACGCGGCGCACGCAGACGCGCGCGCCGTCGCGCTCCAGCGTGACGACGCGCGGCTGCGCGAACTCGGGGCCGTCGAACTGCGGGCCGATGGTGACGGGCAGCCGGTCGCCCTCGTCGCTGCTCCGCACGAGATGAACCCGCGCGTCGCCGCGCGCGCGGCACACCGTCGGCAGCGCCTCGGTCGGCCACGCGCCGAGCGAGACCTCGCCGCCGTCGAACGGGAGCAGCGTGAGCGCGTCGGGCGTGGCGCGGTCGGCCGTCACCACGCCCCAGCGGTCGGCGAGCTGCCCGAGGCCCACGATGGCGCGCAGCGACGACTCGACGACGAGCCTGCGCGCGAGCACGGCGCCGTCGGGCGCGAGACGGATCGCGCGCACGAGCGACGCGTAGACGCGCGGCCCGACGAGGGGACCGATCTCGGCGCGGGCCAGCAGCGCGACGCCTCCGTCGTCGAGCGCGAGGGCGTCGATGGCGCTCGCCGAGGCGACGTGAACGCGCCTCGCGCCCGCGGCGCCGAACCAGAACAGGTCGGAGCCGAGCAGCTCGGGCTGCGCGTCGTCGGGGAGCGCCTCGCCCTCGGCCACCGCGGGGATCGAGAAGAGCAGCCCCGCGCGCGTGGCGGCGACGAGCGCCCACCGCGCGGTCGCGGGCGCCTCGCGCGGCGCCGCGGTCTGCGCGCGCAGGGTGAAGGGGCCGCGCTCGTCTTCGCCGCGCCACGAGAGCGTCACGGCGCCGCCCGGCGACCGCGTGACGCTCACGACCGCGGGCACCGCGCCGGCGTCGGCGAAGGCGCGCGCCGCGGGCGCTCCGAAGGGCGCCGGGCGTCCGAGCGGGATCGCGAGCTCGTCGGGGCCGTCGTGCGAGCGGCTCCTCGGGAGATCGACCATGAACTCGGGCGGGCTCCAGCCGTTGTCGTGATCGCTCGTGGGCTCGCAGCCGCCCGGCGGCGCGGGCGCGGGCTCGTAGCCTCGTTCGAACAGCGCGTCGAGCGCGACGCCCGCGTTCAAGGCCGGCCACGCCGGGCGCGGCGGCGCCTCGGAGGCGGCCAGCGCGCCGTGATCGTCGACGCGCCGCCACCCCGCGTCGGTGAGCACACGCAGGCCGTCGCCCCCGCCCGCCACGCCGAGCGGAATCTCCGCCCCGAGGTCGACATCGCGCCAGGCGCGCCCTCCGTCGAGCGTCGCGCGCAGCGCGCGGTAGCCGACGATCATCGCGCCCTTGTCGCCGCTCCACGCGAGCGCGACGGCCTCGGGGTCGTCGACGTGGCGCAGCGCGCCCCCGTCGAACCAGAACAGCCCTCTGCCCCGCTGCGCGTCGAACACCGCGCGGCCGTGGCTCATGAACGGGAGCAGCTCCGTGGCGGCGGGCGCCTCGGCGTCGAGCGTGTCTCGAGGGTCGGCGCGACGGTTCATCAGCGCGCCGTTGCCGAGGGCGGCGAGGGCCCCGAGCGCGGGGTCGTCGCCGGGGTCGCGCGGCGGCGCGACGAGGCCCGGCAGGTTGTCGAGGGGCCGGGGTCGTTCGCACCCGAACGATCGCAACGGACGCAGCCGCCCGGTGAAGGTCTCGCTCGCGTAGACCTGCGACCGGTCGGTGACGAAGAGCCACCCCCGCGACGCGCGCAGCGCCTCGACGATGGGCCGCGGCGTCACGTCGTCGGCGGGCGACGTGACCGCGCCGCGCACGTCGACGCGCAGCGGCCCCGCGAGCGCGTGCACCACGCCGTGCTCCGCGTCGACGGCGCGCGGGGAGAGGCGCAGCTCCCTCGGCACGCGCGGCAACGACGCGACGCGCAGGGCCTCGC
>JBDHVF010000625.1:0-5251 GCA_039809605.1 Polyangiales bacterium
AGGTGTCCGCCCAGCACCTCGAGGCCGTTGTCGGTGGCGCGCGCCACGGTCGCGTGCGCGATCACCACGGGGTCGCCGGGGCCCTGGAGCACGTGGCCCGTGAGCGACGTGAGCTCGAGCGAGCCCACGAACGAGCGGCGCTCGCCGTAGGCCCGCGCGCGCGGGTCGTAGGTCTCGACGGTGGCGGTCTGGAGCACGCCGCGGCCGGTGAGCGTCGCGGCGGCGAGGCCGTGGTCGCGCGCGAGCGTGGCGAGCGACTCGATGAGCGACTCGCCCTTCGACAGGCGGACGACGAGGGTGCGGGTGTGGTGCGAGGTGACGACGTTCACGAGGGGGGCCATTGCATACGCCCGGTGGCGCGCGGGGTTCAAGGGGCTGGTGGCGCGGGGGGCGGGCAGTCGACGGTCTCGCCCGCGGAGACGGTCACGTACGACTCGCGCTCGACGGCCTGGCGGTCGAGCGTCACGGTCACCCGCGCGCGCAGCGCCCCCTCGGGCAGAGACATCGTCTCGCGCACCTCGCGCGGCGCGCCCGACGAGAAATTCCTTCGAAGCGCGCGCAGCGGGACGTCGTCGCGCAGAAAGGTCACGTCGACCGAGCGCACGGGCTGCGAGGCGTCGGAGAAGGCCCCGAGCGCGACCCTGACCTCGACGTCGCGCGCGACGTTTCCGCGGAGCTGACCGCCCGCGACGACGACGCCGGCGACCAGCGCGGCGGCGGCCAGGAGCTTGCGAACCAGCGGCGGGAGCGGGATGCGAGGGGGGTTCACGCGGGGAGAATACCGTTGCCCGAGCCCAGGGCGAGGCTTATGGAAAGAGGACCCCGGATGGAAGTGCTGCTGACCGACCTGGTCTCTCGCGTGACGGCGTACCATCCCGAGGCCGACGTCGGGCTGCTCAAGCACGCGTTCGAGTTCGGCGAGCGGCACCACGCGGGGCAGACGCGCAAGTCGGGCGACGCGTACTTCACCCACCCCGTCTCGGTCGCGCGGGTGATCACCGAGCTCAAGCTCGACACGGCCTCGCTCTGCGCGGCGCTGCTGCACGACACGGTCGAAGACACCAAGGCCACGCTCGACGACGTGCAGAGGGAGTTCGGCGACGAGGTGGCCTTCCTCGTCGACGGGGTCACCAAGCTCTCGAAGTTCAACTTCACCTCGAAGGAGGACCGGCAGGCCGAGAGCTTCCGCAAGATGCTCCTGCACATGGCGAAGGACATCAGGGTGCTCCTGGTGAAGCTCGCCGACCGCCTCGACAACATGCGCACGCTCGAGCACATGAAGCCCGACGCGCAGGAGCGCATCGCGCGCGAGACGCTCGAGATCTACGCCCCGCTCGCCAACCGCCTCGGCATCTCGTGGATGAAGTCCGAGCTCGAGGACCTGAGCTTCAGGTACCTCGAGCCCGACGCGTACAAGCTCCTCTCCGAGAAGACCGCCGCGCTCATGCAGCAGAAGGAGGCGTACATCCACCGCACGGTGTCGCTCCTCTCGGGGCGCCTCGCCGAGGCGGGCTTCAACGCGCAGGTCAAGGGGCGCGTGAAGCACCTCTACTCCATCTGGCGCAAGATGACCTCGTCGCGCTGCGAGTTCGAGCAGGTCTACGACATCGTGGGCTTCCGCGCGATCGTCGAGTCGGTGGCCGACTGCTACGCGGTGCTCGGCGTCATCCACGGGATGTTCACCCCCATCCCCGGGCGCTTCAAGGACTACATCGCGCTCCCCAAGCCCAACATGTACCAGTCGCTCCACACGACGGTGCTCGGGCCCGAGCGCGAGCGCGTCGAGGTGCAGATCCGCACGAGCGACATGCACCGCGTCGCCGAGCTCGGCATCGCCGCGCACTGGAAGTACAAGGAGCGGAACCGCAGCGCCGGCCACGACAGCGTCATCGACTACAAAGACGCCCAGCGCTTCCACTGGCTCCGCCAGCTCATGGACTGGCAGAAGGAGCTCAAGGACCCGCAGGAGTTCCTCGAGAGCGTGAAGGTCGACCTCTTTCAAGACGAGGTCTACGTCTTCACACCGAAGGGTGATGTACGGGTCTTCCCCCGTGGGGCGACGCCCATCGATTTCGCGTACGCGATCCACTCCGACGTGGGCGAGCGCTGCTCGGGCGCGCGGGTCAACGGGCAGATCGTGCCGCTGCGCTCGCAGCTCCGCTCGGGCGACGTGGTCGAGATCCTCACCGACAGCTCGAAGCACCCCACCAAGGACTGGCTCGACCACGCCGTCACCTCCAAGGCCCGTGGCAAGATCCGCGCGTACCTCCGCAGCGAGCAGCGCGAGCGGTCGCTGCGCCTCGGGAGGGAGCTCCTCGAGCGGGCCCTGCACGGCGCGGGGCTCAGCTACAACAAGGTCGTCAAGACGGGCGCCATCGCGAAGGCCGTCGAGGGCGCGAAGGTCGGCTCCGTCGAGGAGCTGCTCATCCACGTCGGCTACGGCCGCGTGAGCGTCGACGAGGTGGTGCGCTCCCTCGCGCCGCCCGAGCAGAAGGCCCCCGAGGCCATCAAAGAGGGCGCCGTCGAGAAGGTGCTGCGCAAGGTCACCGGGCGCGACACCAACGGCATCCTCGTGTCGGGCGAGAGCGACGTGCTCGTGCGCTTCTCGAAGTGCTGCTCGCCGCTGCCGGGCGACGAGATCGTGGGCTTCATCACCCGCGGGCGCGGCATCACCATCCACCGCCGCGCGTGCACCAAGAGCCTCGACCTCGACCCCGAGCGCAAGGTCAAGGTCGAGTGGGACGCGGGCGCCAAGGTCCCCCGCCCCGTGTGCCTCCGGGTGATCACCGCCAACCGCCCGGGCATCCTCGCCGAGGTGGGCCAGACCTTCTCGAAGTGCGGGATGAACATCGAGGAGGCCAACTGCCGCGCGGCCGAGGCCGACCGGGCGCTCAACCTCTTCTCGTTCACCGTGGGCGACCTCTCGTCGCTCAAGAACGTGATCCGCCAGCTCCAGAAGGTGAAGGGCGTGTTGAGCGTCGAGCGCGTGTGAGCCGCTACGGGTAGAGCCGCAGGAGCTCGACGCCCTCGCGCAGCTCGCGCGCCGAGCGGTAGCGCTTCGAGAGGTCGAGGCGCAGGTACGTCTTGAAGCGGTCGTGGAGGCCGAACGAGGTCGACACGCAGACCTGCTCGTCGCCCATGCGCTCGTAGCCGTCGGCCACCACGTCGTGGCCGAACACCACGAAGGCGCTCGGCCCCTCGCGCAGGGTCACCACCGAGAGCAGCGCCCTGGCCTGCGACGGCGAGGCCTGCCGCGCCCAGAGGAGCGCGCCCACCGTGCCGCGCTCGTGCATGCGCGCGAGCGAGGTGCCCTCGTAGCCCTCGTACGAGAGGCGCTCGAACGCGTCGAGCGTGGCCTCGGTGCGCCGCGGGGCGCCGTGCGTGAGCACCGCGCCGCAGGGGGCCACGGCCGCGAGGGGCCACTCGCGCAGAAAGTCGTGGACGCGCTCGCGGTCGTCGCCGAGGGAGGCGTCGAGCACCGCGGCCTCGTCGGGGTAGAACTTCGGGACGCACGGCCCGCCGATGTGCGCGTGCTCGTGGTTGCCCAGCACGCTGAAGGCCCGCGCCTCGCGGGTGAAGCGCTCGAAGTCGAGGATCACCTCGCGCGAGGCGTCGCGGTAGGGCGTGCCCAGGTGCTCGGGCCACATGCCCGGCTCGTGGAGCTCGGGGCAGGGCCCGTGCACCATGTCTCCGCAGAAGGCCAGCACGGGCTCTCGGCCCGCGGCCTCTTCGCGGCGGTAGAGGGCCTTCATGGCCTCGTAGTCGGCGAGGTTGCCCTGGAGGTCGGTCGCCACGAGCAGCACGCCGCGGCCGGGGAGCCGCGCCACCTTGCGGCCCCACACCTCGCCTCCCAGGCTGCGATCCCCCGGCGGCATAGGGTTCGAATCGTATCGGCAGAGGCGCCGGGGTTCACGTACATTCGCGCCCGCCGCCGGGGCCCTCGACCCGCCATTCCGCTCGCGGAATGTTGACACCGGGGACGTGCGGAACGTAACCGTCGAACCTAGCCTCACCGCCGATGCTCCCCACCACGCTCAAAGCAGGCACCGTCTTCGGCCAGGACTTCGAGGTCCTGCAGCGCCTCGCGCAGGGCGGCATGGGCACGGTGTACGTGGCGCTGCAGCACAGCACGGGCAAGAAGCGCGCGCTCAAGGTGATGCACGCGCAGTACGAGGGCGACGACACCGCGCGCAAGCGCTTCATTCAAGAGGCTCGCGCGGGCGCGAGCATCGACAGCGACCACATCGTGGAGATGGTCGGCGCGGGCATCGACCCCGAGACCAACACCCCGTGGATCGCGATGGAGCTCTTGAAGGGCGACGACCTCAAGACCGTGCTCGCGACGCGCAAGCGCCTGCCGCAGAGCGAGGTCATCGAGATCTTTCGCCAGATCTGCCACGCGCTCGGCAAGGCCCACAAGATGGGCCTGGTGCACAGGGACCTCAAGCCCGAGAACATCTTCCTCGCGACCCCGCGGCGCGAGGGCATCGCGTTCACGGCGAAGATCCTCGACTTCGGCATCGCCAAGCTGGTGCGCGAGAACACCGGCACCTCGAGCGGCACGCAGACGCAGGCCATCGGCTCGCCGCGGTGGATGTCGCCCGAGCAGGCCGACCGCGGCAACGCCCCCATCAGCCCCGCGACCGACGTGTGGGCCCTGGGGCTCCTCGCGTTCAACCTCCTCACGGGCGAGGTCTACTGGAAGACCGCCCACTCCGAGAGCCCGTCGGTCATCTCGCAGATGTGCGAGATCCTCATGGACCCGATCGCGCCCGCGTCGCAGCGCGCGGCCGAGTACGGCGTGGCCGAGCTCCTGCCCGAGGGCTTCGACGAGTGGTTCGCCCGCTGCGTCAACCGCGACGTGAACGCGCGCTACGCCGACGCCGACGAGGCCCTGGCGGCGCTCGAACCCCTCTTCGCGCACGCCGAGCCCATGCCCGTCTCGCGCGTCATGCGCACCACCACCCCCGCGCGCGGCGTCTCGATGCGCCCGCCGCCGGTGTCTCCCCCGCCGCCCGCGGGCTACACCCTCGAGCTCCCGTCGGCCCGCGAAGACCAGCCCTTCTCGCTCGACCGCACCGCGCCCGCGGAGCCCGTGCGCCAGCCGCTGCGCGCGCCGACGCCCGCGCCCGTGCTCCCCCCCGAGCCCCCGCCCCGGCGCCGCGTCGGGCCCATCGTGCTCGCGGTGCTGGGGCCCGTGGGCATCGCCGCGGCGGTGCTCCTCGGGCTGCGCCAGTCGTCGACCGTGCAC